>JBEBBH010000256.1:0-7716 GCA_041158485.1 Bacteroidota bacterium
CGCAGACATTTCAAAATGAGCGGATTGAAAAAGGCAGTAATCCGCAATATGGAATTGCTCATCATCGACGAAGTCAGTATGCTTCGTGCTGATTTATTGGATGCCATGGATTTTATGATGCAAACTGTCCGCAAAAACAACCAAGCTTTCGGAGGCGTCCAAGTGTTATTCATTGGCGATTTGCTTCAACTACCGCCGGTGATTCGAGAGGATGAATGGCGAACCTTAAGTCGATATTACAAAGGAAAATTCTTTTTTCATGCGCATGTCATCGAGAAAAACCCACCGATTTATATCGAATTATCTAAGATTTTCCGCCAAACGGATGACGATTTTATTTCGGTCTTGAATAACCTGAGAGTCAACAAGATTACTGCGAATGACATTCAGATTTTAAACCAATTCGTCCAGTCTAAATTCGATTTAAAAGCCAATAAAGGCTATATCACTTTAACTACGCACAACCACAAAGCCGATTCGATTAATGCAAAATCTTTAGCCGATTTAGAAGGAGAAATTTTTAGGTATCGGGCAGATGTGATTGGTGACTTTCCGGATAAGATTTTCCCGCTGGAAGAAAAACTCGAACTGAAAGTCGGCGCTCAAATCATGTTCATCAAAAACGACAGTACTGCGGAAAAGAAATTTTTCAACGGAAAAATGGGGATTATTCAAACCTTGTCGGAACGAGAGATTTGGGTTCACTTTCCGGATGAAAACATGACAATAGAAGTAGAAAAATACGTTTGGGAAAATATTCGCTATACCGTAAACGAAAATAGCAAAGAAATCGAAGAGGAAATTTTAGGCACTTTTACGCATTATCCGATCAAATTGGCTTGGGCGATTACGGTTCATAAAAGCCAAGGACTAACTTTCGATAAAGCCGCGCTTGATGTAGCCGATGTTTTTTTGCCCGGGCAAGCCTATGTGGCTTTATCGCGTTTACGTTCTTTAAATGGCCTTGTATTGCTTTCTCCGTTGCAAATGAATGGGATTTCCAGCGACCAGGAAGTGATGAATTACGCGTTGAACAAGGCGGAAAGCGTAACCTTAGAAAATACGTTACACCAAGAAACCAAAAATTTCATCCGACAATACCTGATGGCCGCTTTCGATTGGTCGGCTTTGCTCCAAGAATGGCGCAATCATTTATACAGCTATAACGAAAAAACGGATTTATCGATCAAAACCCAACACAAAGATTGGGCTATTAAACAATGGGAAACCTTGCAACAGCTAACCGATCCAGCGCATAAATTCATCGCGCAACTCAATAAATTATTTTCAGAAGAAGTTGATTTTCATTTTGTTAAAAACAGAATTTTTTCGGCTTACGATTACTTTTTTCCGTTACTTGATCAATTAACGCACGACATACTTTGGCAGCTGGAAGAAGTAATCCGGATGAAAAAAGCCAAAGCTTATTTTGAAGAATTGTTGGTACTGGAAGAACTTCAAACCAAAACAGTAATCCGATTGATGAAAGCCAAACAATTGATAGCAACTGTAGCCAACGGTGAAACCATCTCCAAAGAAAACCTATCCTCGGAAGCCATCAAAACCTATCGATTTACGAAAGCAGAAACCGTTCGTCAAGCCTATAAAAACACTCATCTTTCCCTAATAGACGAAGAAGAACCATCGCGTTACACTAAGAAGAAAAAGCAAAAAGAACCTAAAAAATCTACGGTTCAGGAAACTTATGAACTTTGGTTACAACAGTATACCATCAAAGAAATAGCTGCAGCCCGAAAATTAACCGCTCAAACCATCAGTTCGCACTTAGCTAAATTAATTGAGACAGAAACCATAGCCATCTCAGCCATTTTACCGGAAGATAAAATAGCCGCCTTAGCCCAAGCCTTCAAAAATCACAAAGAAGAATCGCTCGGAAGTTTAAAAGAAAATTACGGAGACGAGTTTACCTGGGACGAATTGAAAATGTACCAAGCGGCTCGAAAAAGCGGTTTAACTTAACCACCAAACGGCTAAAACCGAAGGCACAAAATAAATGGCAATGGTGCGTGCACCGTCGTAATCTTTAGCCAAGCGTTGCCCTAAAAGCAAGAAGATTAGAGTCACCGACGAAAAAATCGCGCCATACAATCCCCAAGTTTTGCCACCGTTAACCCATAATTCTACACAGCCGACCAAAGTAAAAACGCCGGTAATCAACTCTAAAACGAGTATGATGAACAAGGCCAAAGGCACATTGTTTTTCAAAATGGTTTGGGCAAAATGACTTTTCAACCATTCAACATTGCCTTTCCAGGCAAATACTTTATCATAAGCCGATTGTACAAAGGTAACCGCTAAAAAAAGTAAGACTAAAATAGAGGCAGTATTGTTCATAGGTTTAATTTTTATGGATTAATCGTGTTAGTTTTATAGACAAATCAGTTAAGATAATCTTGGCGTTTCCGTTGCGCTCAATGTGATACGAAGCATCGGAGAGCTCTTTGAAAATTTCAGTAATATTATTTCCGGTAACAAATGGCGCAAATTTTTCCAATTTAAAACCTTCTACTTCCGGTTCCAAATACACCAATTTTTCGGTTTGGTAATTCAGCAATAACGCTTGGCGAAACAAATCGGTGCAATAGGACAAAAATTGTTTTTGACCTTCGCGACCAATACTGGCCAATTCTTCGCTCCAGGAAATCAAATCTTGTATAGCCGAAGCATTTCCCTTAGCCCTGAACGCCGCCCGAACCCAATCCACAAACCATTTTTCAAAGGGAAAATCGTTGTTGTCATTGTTCAAAATGTGAATGGCCTTGTTGTAATTGCCTTGCGATAAATGGGCCACTTTCAAAGCCGAAGGTTCATCTAAAAAATACTTTTCGCGCATGGCTTTGGCAATCACAGCTTCCGGCAAAGCACCAAAATGCAATACTTGACAGCGGGAGCGAATGGTTTGAATGATGTCTTCTTCGTTTTCTGAAATTAAAATGAAAAGTGTTTTATCAGGCGGTTCTTCTAAAAGTTTCAGCAATTTGTTTGAAGCTTCGATGTTCATTTTCTCCACCATCCAAACAATCATTACTTTGTAACCGCCTTCGTATGATTTTAAGGCCAACGATTTTAAAATATCCTGCGCATCTTCTACGCGAATCATGCCTTGCTTTTTTTCTACGCCCAAATGTTTGTACCAATCGAACAAACTTCCGTAAGGATTTTTTAAAACAAAGGCACGCCAATCTGCTATAAAATCGGCGCTTTTAGGTTTCGATTTTACGTCTTCGTTGGCTACATTCGGATAAATAAAATGCAAATCAGGATGCGATAAGGTTTGGAATTTCAAGTTACAACTTTCGTTGCCGCCCGAGTTTTCCATACCCGAATTCAGACACAAAACATACTGTGCATAAGCAATAGCCATAGGCAATGTACCGCAACCTTCCGGACCAACAAACAATTGCGCGTGCGGAATTCTTCCCGAAGAAGCGCTTTGCATCAAATGGTTTTTGAGGTATTCGTGTCCGAGTATTTCTGAAAACTGCATAGAGCAAATATAGCGCAATTTTTTTCCTAATAGAAAATCAAATTTCAGCGATTAAACTACAGTTGGCTCAAATCGACTCAATCTGTAAGAACTGATAGCTGTTTCAGTATATTCTTGAAAATAAATCGCTTAAGTCTTAAAAAATCCTTAAAAAACATCGATAAAAGCTACAAAAAGAACGGTAAAATTAAATTTTACTATATTTGCACGGATTCAAAACCTTTATCATTTCCAATGAAAACATTACAAGATTTCAATTTTAACGCCAAAAAAGCCATTATTCGAGTTGATTTTAACGTGCCTTTAGATGAGCATTTTAACGTAACAGATGCCAATCGTATTGAAGCCGCAAAACCAACTATAGATAAAATTTTGGCCGACGGCGGCAGCGTAATCTTAATGTCGCATTTAGGAAGACCAAAAGGAAAACAAGACCAATTTTCACTAAGACATATTGTATCTAAAACTTCAGAAGTTTTAGGTGTTCCGGTTCTTTTTGCGGAAGATTGTCAAGGTGAAATCGCTCAAAAAGCAGCCCAAAGTTTACAACCCGGACAAGTATTGTTATTGGAAAACCTCCGATTTTATGCAGAGGAAGAAGCCGGCGATGTCAATTTTGCCAAAGAATTAGCGTCATTGGGGGATATCTATGTAAATGATGCTTTCGGAACAGCACACAGAGCGCATGCTTCAACAACTATCATTGCTCAGTTTTTTCCAAACGAAAAATGTTTCGGATTGCTTTTAGCCAAAGAAATCGACAGTTTAAACAGAGTATTGAACAACTCAGTAAAACCGGTAACGGCTGTTTTAGGAGGTTCAAAAGTTTCTTCGAAAATCACCGTAATCGAAAATATTTTAGACAAAGTAGACCACATGATTATTGGTGGCGGAATGACGTTTACTTTCGTGAAAGCCTTGGGCGGAAAGATAGGTGATTCTATTTGTGAAGACGATAAACAAGAATTGGCTCTGGAAATTTTGCGATTGGCCAAAGAAAAGAATGTGCAAATCCATATTCCGGTTGACGTAGTTGCTGCCGATGCTTTTGCCAACGATGCCAACACCCAAATTGTTGATGTTCGCGAAATTCCGGAAGGTTGGCAAGGTTTAGATGCCGGGCCGAAATCTTTGGAAAATTTCAAAAAAGTCATCATGGATTCTAAAACCATTCTTTGGAATGGGCCATTAGGTGTTTTTGAAATGGAAACTTTTGCTAAAGGAACGATTACCCTTGGAAACTTTATCGCTGAATCAACTGCGAACGGCGCTTTCTCTTTAGTAGGCGGAGGCGATTCGGTGGCCGCAGTAAAACAATTCGGTTTAGAAGATAAAATGAGTTATGTTTCTACCGGCGGAGGTGCCATGTTGGAAATGTTAGAAGGAAGGGTTTTACCCGGAATTGCAGCTATTTTAGATTAAATAGTCGCTAACACAATAAAAGACAATTAATTGCGTTATTAATTAGTTAATTAATAACAACAAATACCACAAAACAAACAAGACTTATGACTGTAAAAAAAATAACGTCTTTGGCTTTAATTTTACTTTCTTCGGCAGTTTTTGCCCAAGACTCTATTATTAAAGCACCTGTCAAGAAGACGCCGCTTACCCAGAAACAATATTTGGATTCTATCAAAGCCACTTTTGTACACGATAACATTGCCAAATGTATCGACAGTATGTGGATGAAAGAATTGGCGAGTTTGGACTTGTATGAGGAATTGACCTTAGACATCAAAAATATCAATGTTGATGAAAAAGTAGATTACGAATTACCGACCGAACTTTTAAAAGAACGACTCAAAAAGTTAGACGAAAAGTCGCCGTTCAACATCGAGTATAACGTTGGTTTAGAAAACGTAATCAAATCTTTTTTGAAAAACAGAAAGCGCTCTTTCGAAAGATTAATGGGTATTTCTCAGTTTTATTTTCCTTTGTTTGAAGAAGCTTTAGCGGCTCAAAATATTCCGTTAGAAATCAAATATTTATCCGTAGTAGAGTCCGCACTTAATCCAAGAGCGGTTTCACGCGTGGGCGCTACGGGTTTATGGCAGTTTATGTACCAAACCGGAAAACAATACGGTTTAAAAGTTGATACTTACGCCGATGACCGAAGAGATCCGCTCAAAGCCAGTGCTGCTGCAGCACAGTACATGAAAAACATGTATGCCATTTTTGGCGATTGGGATTTGGTTTTGGCCTCGTACAATACCGGTCCGGGTAACGTAGCTAAAGCGATTCGTCGTTCAGGCGGAAAGCAAAACTACTGGAACATCAGACCGTATTTACACAAAGAAACCCAAGGGTATGTACCGGCATTTTTAGCCACGATGTACATCTTTGAATACCACAAAGAACACGGTATCAAACCGGACAGATCTATTGCGAATCATTTTGCAACTGACACGGTGATGATTAAAAAGTCGTTGACTTTCAAACAACTTTCAGAATTGTTAGATGTTTCGGTAGCGGAACTTCAGTTTTTGAACCCGACTTACAAAAGAGAAGAAATACCGTTTATCACCGGAGAAAGTCATTTCTTAAGATTGCCGGTAGATAAAATTGCAGTGTTTACTTCCAATGAAGAGAAGATTTACGCTTACGCAGATTACGAATCCAGTCGAAGAGAAAAGCCATTCCAATCGATGTTGGCTTCCAGAGATTCTATTGGTTCTTCTTCCAAAATTAAATACCACAAAGTACGCCGCGGTGACAGTTTAGGTGAGATTTCAGATAAGTATGGCGTTTCTATGTCGGATTTGAAAAAATGGAACCGACTAAGAAGCAACAAAGCTCCTTTAGGCAGAAGCTTGAAAATTTATACGAATGAAAACACAGCGGTAGCTGCTACCACAAAACCAACGGCTAAAGATACCGCGACTACTGCAATAGCTGCTACTACCAATAAAGTTTTCAAAGAAGAAAAGGTAATAAGCTATAAAGATGTGGTCAAGTATTACCGAGTGAAAAGTGGAGATAACTTAGGCGAGATTTCAGATAAATACGGTGTTTCTGTAGCTGAAATAAAAAAATGGAATAAGTTAAAAAGCAACAACATTGCTTTAGGTGCCAACTTAAAAATCGTTAAAAATGAACGCGTGGTAACCACCGTTAGAAAAGAAGTGAAAGCAGACAAAACAGAAACTGCAATAGCTTCTAATGACAATCATGCCGAAGACAATACTCAGGCTTCTGATTTTTATGAAGTACAAAAAGGCGATAACTTGTTCAGCATTGCCAAAAAATTCAATGTAAGCATTGAAGACTTAAAAAAATGGAACAACTTGGAAGATTTAAATGTTCAATTAGGTTCTAAATTGGCCTTAGCCAACAAAGAAGAATCGGTTAGTGAAACACCTAAAACAGAAACTAAAATCGTTGAACATAAAGTTAAAAAAGGTGAATACTTAGCTACCATTGCCAAAAAATATAATGTAACTGTAGCTGAAATTAAAGAGTGGAACAGTCTTGAAGACAACAATGTAAAATTAGGTGAAACCTTAATCGTTTCTAAAAAAGAAGTAGCCGTTAATGAAGCTAAGACTGCCAAAAAAGAAGACATTGCTGCAAAAGAAAGAGACGAGTACAAATTGTACTATGTTAAAAAAGGCGATTCATTGTTCAGCATAGCTAAAAAATATCCGGGTGTAACCATATCCGACATTAAAAAATGGAACGGCATCAAAAACGAAAGTTTAAAGCCGGGGATGAAGTTGAAAATTAACAACGGTTAATCCGAAAATCTTCTATAAATTTGGGTTTTACTTCAATTATGAATAAAACCCTTTTTTTATGGCTTTTGGTTGCGGTTGTCGCGAGTTCTTGCTCGTTTAAAAAGGACAAGTTCTCCGAGGAATCTTCGGCGGCCATTAATACTATTGCGGTCATTATCGATGACCAACTTTGGAACGGAGAAGTAGGCGACAGCATTCGCAATAAATTTGCGTCTCCGGTTTTAGGATTACCGCAAGAAGAACCGCTCTTTACCATTAATCAATATCCGGTTAAACTTTTTGAAGGATTTTCGACCGATTCCCGTAACATTATCATCGTAAAAAAGGGCAACGAAACCAAATTTGAAATTAAAGAGAACGAATTTTCAGCACCGCAAAATGCCGTTCATATTACCGGAAAATCTACTACTGAAATCATCGCTTTATTGGAGGAGAATGCGCCCGGCATCATTCAAAAAATGCGCGACATCG
>JBEBBH010000257.1:0-3598 GCA_041158485.1 Bacteroidota bacterium
GGTTGATAGTGAGTAACCAAAACAACAGAAAACACCATAAAAAAATGTGTTTTTTATTATCGAGATAAAGTGCTATCGGTGTAAATAGTAATATCAACAAATCAATGACTCCAAAAATCCCGTGTTCGGCTAACATTCGAGAGATTTCGTTATGCGATAATGTAATGTCGCCCCCGGAAATTTCAGACCTAATTTCCACACCCTTGGCAACGCCAACCCCAAAAATAGGATTATCAATAAACGAATTGATTTCGTTGGTAAAAATTTCCTCTCTCCCGGTAAGCTGACTCTCTTTTACTTTTCCGCTGGCATCTTGATTGGCATATCGCTTTTCAATTAATCCATCGGTTTGATTAGACGTATAATTCCATGTTACGATAAACATAAAAACCATAAAACCGAAAATGTAATTCAACTTGGTTTTTCCTTTACTCTTGGTAGAGATATACAGATAAAAAAGTAGGATCAAAATCATTACAAAACCGGTAATCATACCTCCTCTCGAAAAAGTAATCAACCCGCGATAGGTTACTAAAAACGTAATGATCAAATTGAGCGCAAATAACAATCGGGTTTCAGATTCTAACATTAATCGGGAAAAGAAAATAAACATACTCAATCCGAACATCGTGGCTACCTGATTCGGTCCAAAACCACCGGAAGTGGTATAATTGGAACCGGTTCCTAAAACCAAGGCTTCTTTCAAATCAGGCGTGTAAAGAATTAAGTAAACAGTTATCGAAATAATAGGCAGCCCAATACAGAGTAGAATTTGATTGATTTTAGCCAGAGAAATGGGTTTATTGTAAGCGTAGATAGACGAAACACCTAAGCATATAGGTCCTGAAATATTAAATGAAATTGTTTTTCTTAAATCGGTCGTTAAGTTGAGTGTTTCTGTAGCCACCAGCAATCCGGGAATCAATAAAACCAAGAAAATCCAATACGGAATTGCATTTTTGGAAAACCCTTTGTAGTACATTCCCATCAACATAAAAATCGTAATACTGTACTTAGCAAACTCATAAATAATGATTCCGCCGGTCATCCTGAACAAAATCTCGCTCCCCACGATGTAGCCCGATGCCAAAAGTACTTCCTGATTTTTATTCTGATTTTTTACAATAAAGAATAATCCGAGTAAAAAAACCAAACCAGCTAAAGGCTTTGAGAACGACGGAATAAAAAACACCACCAAACCTATCACGACATGCAATAGGATTAGGAGGATATAATTTTTTTCTTTTCTGGTCATTTTTACAACGTTTTTACCCAATTCAAATATTGCTCTATTACGCCTTCTTTCGAATGGTGCGTTTTGATGGTTTGGTATAAGGCATCGCCCAATTGTACTCTCAATTCCGGCTGATTGGTCAGCTGGTTTACTTTTTCATAAAAACCCGCTACGTCTTTCGCACCCGTTATGAATCCGTTTTCACCGTCTTTAATAATCAAAGGAATTTCACCTACATTGGTAGTCACCACCGGCTTTTTATGCAACCCGTATTCTATTAAAGCTACGGGCAAACCTTCCGATTTTGAGGTCAAAATAGCGATATCCGACTGACTGATAATGGCAGACACATCATTCCTAGAACCGTAAATATAGACCGTATCTTGAAGTCCTTTCTGAACAATCAAATCGTACAATTGTTGGGAATAAGCATCTTTAAAATCTTTACCGATCAAATGGAAAGTCCAATCGGATTGGGTTACTTTTAATTTTTCGGCGACTTCCAACAAGAAGAAATGATTTTTTTGATCTCTCAAATTAGCCAAACACAAAATGCGTTTTCCGACAGTACCTTTCAAAACGGTCTCTGCCTTGGCTGAAGCATCTGCGTGGGTAAAGTTAGGCAAATAAACCACTTGAGAACAATTCAACTCTTTTTCTGCCCAATTTTTGAGTTTAAAATTGACCACGATAATGCCTGAAAAGAAAAAAGAAGCCAGTTTAAGCACCAGCGATTTTTGGGTACTGATAAACTCACTCAACCCGTTGTGATCGTGCCAAACTATTTTAATTTTAGGGTAAAATAACTTGGTTAAAAGTGCTGTAAAGTAAGAACTGCTGTGCGGTTGCACATGCGTAACTTGGTTGATTTTGCAATAGTCTCTCAATCGGAAAGCTGCCCCAAAATCCAATGTTTTGGTTTTCTTCAGAAAAAGATAGGAAACCGAACCGTTGAGCTGACTTTTCAAATTGCCTTCTGCTCTGGTAGCAACCAAACCGGAAAAATCGAGTTTTTCGGATAAAGCATTGGCATAGTTAACCGCCATTTTTTCGGCGCCGCCAATTTCTAATGAATCTATGATTTGAACTACTCTCATGATTGCAACAGCTTTTTGATTTCGGATTCAAACACATCTAAAGTGAATTGTCTGGACCATTCCATAGCATTAAGTGTCTTTGTTTTATAGACATCCGGCTGGTTTAAAACCGATTCAACTATTGCGATATCTTGCTGTAAATCGAGGGTCAAAAGCGAACCTCTGTTACCGTTGTCTAACATATTAGGCAAACACGATACTTTGGAGGCTAAAGGAAAACAGCCCCAAAACATGCCTTCTGCAATTACCTTAGGCCAACCTTCGCTCAACGACGGCAAAATTACAAAATGAGTTTCGGCAAACATCTTTTTAATGGCTTCCTGATTTTGATTCCCTTCCAAAAACACTACCTCTTTGAGTTGGTTTTCAGCAATATAATGTTCTAATTTTTGTCTTTCCGGACCTTGACCATACACCGACAATCGAACATCGAATCCTTTTTTATAAAGTGCTTCTATCAACTGAACCGCATACATGGGTTGTTTTCCTACCGCTAAAGTACCAACAAAAGCAAAAGAAATTCTCCCACTCAACGCTCTGGGTTGCAAAACGGTTTTGTCTTTTTCAAAATAACTGGCGGTAAAAAAAGGCTTGATATTTTTGGTACTGTTTTCCCATTCGCCATACACCAATACCTGCATGTTTTTAGTCAAGAATGTATTTCGCAATAGCCATTTTTGCAGACGATAACTCAGTGGTTGTTTCGCATTCAAATCCCAATTCCCAGCATATTTGGCCGTTTTGGTTTTGTGCGGAAAAAAAATCTGCAATACACAGCCCATCAAACCAATATTTCCGGGACATCGCAAATGGATGTGATCGGCCCAGAGCATCGACTTAAAAATCAAATAGCAATTTAAAAAAGAATACAAAAAAGCTTGGAATGCGTTCTTTATCGTTTTGACATTAAATCCTTTTACTTCGTACAATTGAGCTAATGGAAAGGAAATCTCAGAAATTAACAAGCCGTTGTCTTGTTTCCAAATCGGACACGTAAAAGCGATTTCATCGGCATATTTTGCCCAAATAGCTAATTCTTTGGCATACGGACTGTAAGCAAAATAATCATTTCCCTTTTTAATGAATGGCGAAGATGAAATGACCAACAGCTTCATTAAATATATCCTTTTGAACTTTTATCAGAAACTACTACAGCCGGTACGCCAACCACTACGCCATTTTCAGGAACATCACTGCTGACTAAAGAACAAGCGCCGATTAACGAATTATCACTGACTTTGATTTTACCTGCAATGACAGCATTGGC
>JBEBBH010000258.1:0-3051 GCA_041158485.1 Bacteroidota bacterium
GCTTTCGTCCATTCGTCTAAATTCACATCATAAGTGGTCCAATAGGCTTTGTTGGTGTCGCTGTCTAATGCGTAGACCAAACTGTTCGGCTTGGCTTTACCGTAAGTGTAACCTGATTCCTGATGGGCTTTGACAAACAGTCCGATAGCCAAAATAATAAAGATTGTGGCCCAAATCCCTTTCTTTTCATACGAGCCGAAAATAGGGAGTAAAAGTGTAAAAGTTAGTACTGTTAAAATTGAAGTGCCAAACATCACTTTTAATCCTAAACCAACGGGGAACATCTGAATGAGTGGCGCCAATATCAATAAGGTTGGAATAGCCAAAATGACGTTCAATATCCAATTGGTTTTTTGCGTTAAAACATAGTAGCCCAACATTAAAGCGGAAGACAAAACCGGTACAATCATAAATCCCGCGCCTTTGAGTTTTAAGGCGATGCCAACGTTAATTAACAGCCAAACAAATAATGGTGCAATCAATTGGTTCATTTCGGGATGGCGTTTGCCGTTGTTTTGATAAAAGAGAAAACAAATCCCGATGGTTAAGCTGGTAAATGCATAGCAATAGTCTTGTCCGTTATAAGTGAATCCTTGAAGAATGTCTTGGTATTCCGGGTAAAAATTGAGCAGTAATTTCCAACCGATGTAAGTTATTAAACCGGCTGTAATTAGCGCGCCAAGTAGCGGTATAAAACCTTTAATGATTTCATCAATGCGAAGGACTTGTTTGCCCAAACCGATAAATACAAAAAGGAAGAGCAAAGCAAAACCAACGATTAGCATCGGGAAAATCCAAGCAAAAGGATAACTTATAAATCCGAATGGCACCGTAAAGTAAATATCATCTTCAGCGGAAGCCAAATCGGATAAATTGGCATTGGCAAAATGATTTAACAGCGGGAACAAATAGCTGCCTTGGTGCGCTAGGGTTTTGGGATCTAAATGGTCAAATTTATCCTGAGCGGTATGATAATCGTAATGGCTGTCGATGAAAGCAAAATTGAATCCCTGAATTTTTCCGGCTTCCCTAAAAACAGTCAAATCGGTGTCGTTGGGCAACATTTTATACACGCTATACATCAACGAATTCGATACAGGATAACCAGCATTAGCCGCTTTAAAAGCTTCAGCCATTTTTGAATTACCCTCATTGGTTTCCATCAGCATATAGCTCGGTCCGGAAGAACCGCGGGCTTCAAAATTGAGGACCAAGCCAATATTTTTAGCCCATTGGTGTTGGGTTACGAATAAGGCTGCTCCGTTAAGTCCAACTTCTTCGGCATCGCTGAACAAAATGATAATGTCGTTTTTATTAGCCGATTTGTTGTGTAAAAACGCCCGAACACTTTCAATGATGGTAGCCACGCCTGAAGCATCGTCGCTGGCACCGTGAGAAAAGGAATGCGGTGCGCTGTCGTAATGTGCCAACAGGAGTAAGGCTTTGGCGTTTGTTGAGCCTTTAATCTTGGCGATGATATTTTTAGCTTTAACCAAAGTGCCTTTTTCGGTCATGGTAAAGCCTTCTTGTAGCGTGGTTTCTAAGCCCAAACTTTGCAGTTCCTTTTGCAGATAGTTGGCAACCGTTTTATGATTTTGCGACCCTACAAAATGGGGTTTGGCTGACATGTTTTTAACAATCTCAAGCGCTCTTTTGGTAGAAAATTCGGAGAGTGGTGCTTCTGTGACGTCGTAGCTTTGCGGCATCATAAAATAGAATATGCCGCTGAGCAGGACTGCCAAAAACAAAAAGCTAAACAGTGAAGGTTGGTTGTTTTTCATTGTTGGTTAGTTGTTTGTTTTTCTCTTTTAAGCCATTTTTAAACGGCACAAGAAGTAAAATACAAGGTAAATGTACTAAATATCTTTTTTGACCAACACATAAAAATCATTCTCGATAGCCATATAGCCTTGATCATAAATAAAATAGTAGGTATTTCCGTTTTTAGTGGTTCGGATAGTCGTTAAATAATCGAAGTCGAAACCCTTGTTTAGCAGCTTGAATCGGGTTGTTTTTGATTTGCCCTCGGCGTTAAGTTCTGCCAATATTCGGTAATTCCGCCTAAGTTTGTTGTTGGTATTGCGCATGTAATTATTGCTGTCTTTGTTCATTTTGTTATTGAAGGCATTCCGACAGCCGTCACCGCAAAACTTTTTATCTTCTCTGCCAATAATTCTCTCACCGCATTCTAAACAATTTTTCTCCATATCCTTTCCTTTTAGTTATAAAAAGTAGATAAAATCTTATAATATTATAACGAATGTACGAAAAATATTTCTATTTGCAAATGGTTACAATTATTTATAGTCGAAAGTAAATGGTAAGAAACCGATTATTTTTTTATTGCTATCCCAACTTTGCATCATCGGAATTCAAAACCGGTCAATTCAAAATCATCTAATAACAATAACATTAAATTTTAAAAGCCATGAACGCCATGAAAAACAAAGTACAATTAATTGGTCATGTAGGACAAGATCCGGAAGTCAAAGACCTTGAAGGAGGAAAAAAAGTAGCTAATCTTACCTTGGCTACCAATGATTACTACATCAATGACAAGGGTGAAAAAGTTGAAAATACCGAATGGCACAAAGTGGCTGCTTGGGGAAAAATTGCCGAAATCATTGAAAAGTATGTGGTCAAAGGCAAGGAGATTGTTGTGGAAGGGAAACTAACCCACAGAAGCTACGAAGACAAAGACGGGACTAAGCGTTATGTGACCGAAGTAGTTGCGAATGACATTTTGTTGTTAGGTAAATAAAGTGTCTTCTTTTGACTTCCTCATTTTTGAGATGAAATGAGGAAGTTCAAAAGATTTGGTTTTAGAGCTTGACTGTTATGATTTCCTAAAAAAGAATTCGACTAATATGTTTTTAGTAAGGCAACAGTAAGTCAAAGAGTTTATCAGTTTAGTACAGGGTTAAGAATAAAAAAAAGCCTTCTAATCTTGAAGGCTTTCTAATTTATTGAGCTTTTTAAAAATATCAAACATCGGACATTTTTTGCAGCGTTTGTCTTCCGACTTTTTGTATTTTTCGCAACACTCCGATT
>JBEBBH010000259.1:0-6172 GCA_041158485.1 Bacteroidota bacterium
AATTTACACCTTTACATTTCCATACCTGTAGTCGCAGTTGCTGCTTTAGTCTACGGTTTTCAGCCCGATTTCCTTTTTGAGATGTCTGCCCAAACCACAGACGAATCCAATATCTATAAAGCCATCATGGGCTTGTATTTGTGCTTTGCCGCTTTTTGGTGTATCGGCCTCAAGCAAACCTCTTATTGGAAAGCTGCCACGATATCGAATATGCTTTTTATGCTCGGATTGGGTTTAGGTCGTTTGATCAGTTTTACCACCGACGGCTTCCCTTCATTAGTATTGCTTTTAGGTACTATTGGCGAATTAACTTTGGCCGTTTACGCTTATTCGCAACTCAAAAAAGCCAACTGATTTATTGCTTGTTAAATACCAAATTAACATAAGTAGTGTCTTTTATAAAAAAATAAACCGTTTTGCCAGTGATAGCAAAGTTTAGAAAGTTTTGGACTATTTAAACGGATGTCGTTGTTGCCAAGTCAAAGTAGGTTCTAATTTTGGAAATACTTTTGGTAACAGTCGGTTAACCCAAGCATTGGTGTGGTAAATAAACCCCGACATCATTACCGGTTCCGCACCTATAGAACTTTTGATTTCCAAGGCGGTTCTTCCGAAAATGATTTTCTTAAATTGGTTTTCAATACCAAATTGCGTCATATTGTACAGCATGTTCAGGTACAACATTTTTTCTTTCTGAATTTGCTCATCGTAACCCAGAAAATAGGTTTCTAAAACATCGCCGTTAAGCAACAAAGAATGAAACCCGATTAGTTTTTCTTCCCAAAAATAGCCTGTCAAACGGAATCGTTCACCACAGTGTTTTTTAAACACGGAAAAATGGTTCTTTGCCAAGAAAAAAGTGTTGAAAGGCGCATTCTTAGCCACGTGATGGTAGAGTTCGTAAATTCTTTCTTCATAGGTTGTGATTTCCTCAAATGACAATTCCCGAATTGCTATTCCGTCGGCTTTTTTATGCGCTCTTTTGTATTGGTCGCGGTATTTTTTGGAAAACGCTCCGATATATGCTTCATGATTCTGCCAACTTTCCGGCAATTCAAAAATCATATTTGGTTGGGTTTTGAATTCGTATACCGCTTTAAAACCGTAATTTTTAAGTTCGTCCGAGCAATGTTGGTAGAAATCTTTAAACGAAACAATATGAATTTTTATACCTTTTTCCTTGAAATAGGTCGTAATGGAACGTGCACAATCTAAAAGTAAATCGCTAATACTTTTAAAATCGACCGTCTTGGAAAATGCATAACCGTTCTGACCGGTAATCATATTGTTGCCTAAAAAAAGAACATGAGAGGCTAAGTTTTTAAAAATGAAATTACGAACATAAGTTTTCATGCACTTATCGCGCTCTCCAAACGACTCTAATTTATTCAAATCCAGATATTGCGATAAAGCAACGCCTATCAAATCTGAATCCTCAAAAATACCAATGTAAAAACATTGCATATTGGTAGGAGCCGAGCTTTCCAATACTTGTAAGTAATGGGTTTGCAGAAAAATATTATCCACAGCAACCTCGTCCCAAGATTCTGGGAGATCTGCAGTAGCAGCGTAAATTTGAAATGAAAAGTTGTTTGCCATAAAAAAATCGCCCCACAAATGTAGAGCGATTGGTTTATAATAAAATGTTAATTATTGCCATCCGCACAAGATAGCACCCATAATAGTAAAGGAAACAATCCAGTAACCTGAAGTAACCAAGATGTATTTCCAAGATTTTTGTTCAAAAAGACCGTTGATAGCGGTCATAGGTAAGGCAAAGAATAAACCGGCCATAGAACCGTGTAAGGCACCGTGTTTGAAACTTCGGAAAGCTGTTCCGTAATCAGCCATAAAGGCCGCATAAGAAGGTTTAGCAGTTTCAATAAATTCAGGACCGCCAATCATTCCCAAAGGACCAAACTGGTGAATCACCAAAACCGGCATTAAAAATGCCAACATAAAAGAGAAGAAAATTGTCAATCCGAAAACTTTAAGCATACTGGATTGTCTTGCTTTTTCTTCTGTCATTCCGGTTTCATTCATCCACAGAGTTCCGAAAACTTTAGGATGATACCAAACAAATCCAACTACTAGTGTTACTAAAGTGGAAACTAAAACAGCGTAAAAATTAAATGGCATACGTATCGTTTTTTATGGGTTAGTATACCAAAGATAACAAAAAATACTTTTTAACAAGAAATAGCTTTATTGTAGGATAAATAGGTAAATAAAATAGTTAAAAGTGCATTTCGTCGATTTTTTTTGTTTTTTAACGAATGTCGTTATAAGTTTACACCGTCATTAACCCCAAATATATATGATATGAAATCTATTTTTACTTGTTTAGCAGTATTCTTTTTATCGGCTTCAGTATTTGCTGAAGTATCTTCTACCGAAAAAAATGCATTATTAAAATTGTACAAAGCCACTAAAGGTGCGCAATGGACCAACAAATGGGATTTAAAATCACCGGTGTCCACTTGGTATGGAGTAGAAGTTAAAAACGATAAAGTTACGGCTATCAAATTAATCAACAACAACTTAGTAGGTGAGTTGCCTGCTGAGATTGGGGATTTAACGGCATTAGAAGTGTTGAATTTATTCAGAAATGATATTTCAGGTAACTTGCCTGCAACTTTAGGTAATCTTAAAAGTTTGACTAAGTTGAACGTGGCTTTCAATAAAATTTCTGGTTCATTACCGGAAACCATTGGAAATGCATCTCAGTTAAAATCGATTGAGTTACACATGAATCGTTTAACCGGTGTTTTGCCAACAGCTATCGGAAGTTTAGCCAATTTGGAAACGTTGTCTTTATTCAACAATGAGATTGAAGGTACTATTCCTACTTCTTACTACCAATTGAAATCATTAAAAGTTTTGTTGCTAAACAGTAATAAGTTGACCGGTAAATTAGAAAAAGAAGTATCTAACTTGAGCTCTTTGGAAACCTTAAGTTTGTTTGAAAATAAAATGGACGGACAAGTGCCTTTCGATTTAGAGAAATTGAAAAACTTGAAAGAAATGAATATCTCTTACAATATGTTCAATGGTTTCGTGACTAAAAACTTAGCCAAATTGGATACACTAAACATGACGATGGTGAATGAGCAAGGAGTTGCTACAACGTTAAAAGTGAATATCGACAAGAATTCAGCTTTTGCCGCAGATGAATAAGAAAAAAATTGGATTGGTTTAAATAGTAAAAAAGGTCTCAAAGTTATTTTTTTGAGACCTTTTTTAATGTTATTCAGCCACTAACTTAGCCGTACTTCTGTACAAATAGTTGTTGTAAATATGTCTTCTCGCAAAACGACTTGGTGATTCAGCATTAATCATTTTAATGTATGCCGGTCTCAAAACTCCAAAATATTCAAAAGAACTACCGTCCAACAAAGTGATGTAAAGCACGCTATTTTCATAATGAAAATCAGCAATATTGGTAGTTGATGTGATTCGGTCGTATTCCGCTTTGTCTTTCTCCATTGTTTCCGGAGCAATGCTCACTAAAAAGTGGTAAGCAGCAATGATTTCTTTGCTTTTCTCTTCTGCCAAATGCCTTTCGTGCTCATCTGCTATAGCATCCGGATGACACTCTTTCATGCTGTTGCGGTAGATGGTTTTCAACTCTTTTAAGGTTGCGGTCTTGGTAACGCCGAGCAAAGTTCTGTACTCGACAATTTTTTTCATATTCATAGATTGCCTTTTGCTATAAAAAAAGCCACTCTTTTCAGAATGGCTTTTATTAGTAGCGGGAACAGGACTCGAACCTGTGACCTTCGGGTTATGAGCCCGACGAGCTGCCTACTGCTCTATCCCGCGATGTTTCGAGTGCAAATATACAACGAATATCAACAAATGCAACAAAAAACAGAAAAAATCTTTTTTTCTTCTATTGGTCTGATATGACTACCTTTGCAAAAAATAAATCAGATTACATGACTCACAAAGCAGGCTTCGTTAACATTATCGGTAACCCCAACGTTGGAAAATCAACGCTAATGAATGCCTTTGTGGGCGAAAGATTGTCTATCATCACCTCTAAAGCGCAAACTACGCGTCACAGAATTCTGGGCATCGTAAACGGAGAGGATTTCCAAGTAGTACTTTCGGATACCCCGGGAATCATCAAACCGGCTTACGAAATGCAAAAATCTATGATGGACTTCGTTAAATCGGCTTTTGAAGATGCCGATGTGCTGATTTATATGGTGGAAATAGGTGAGAAGGAACTTAAAGACGAAGACTTCTTCAACAAAATCATCCATTCCAAAATTCCGGTGTTGTTGTTGCTGAATAAAATCGATAAATCCAACCAAGAACAATTGGAAGAACAAATCGATTTGTGGAGAGCCAAAGTGCCGAATGCCGAAATTTTCCCCATATCTGCTTTAGAGAATTTCAACGTAAAAGAAGTGTTTGATCGCATTTTGCAATTGTTACCGCAATCGCCACCATATTACCCTAAAGATGCGCTAACCGATAAACCGGAGCGTTTCTTTGTCAACGAAACCATCCGCGAGAAAATCTTATTGAACTACGATAAAGAAATTCCATATGCCGTTGAAATTGAAACCGAAGAGTTTTTGGAAGACGACAAAATTATCCGAATCCGTTCCGTCATTATGGTAGAGCGCGATACCCAAAAAGGGATTATCATCGGTCACAAAGGCAGCGCTTTGAAGAAAGTAGGCATGCAAGCTCGTGAAGATTTAGAGCAGTTCTTCGGCAAGCAAATCCATATCGAATTGTACGTGAAAGTCAACAAAGATTGGAGAAGCAATGCTTACCAATTGCGTCGTTTCGGTTACAACCAAAAATAATCAGTCTTTTATAACGTCTAAAAAGATGGCTTCCAACTCGTCGGTTTGGGAATGGCCTCTTTCTCTTATTTGACGGGCTACAACATACAATAAAAACCAAACGATTACCATAATAAACATCACTACTAAATCCATAGTTACCGGTTCGTTCAGCGAATAGTTGGATAAGGCAAACATGCCGAATAGAATAAAAATACCGGCCACTACAAAATGCAAAAACACAAACATCGTCCATAACGTTTGATCGGGGCCAAACAAGCCGCGAATGTGTGTCGCATTTTTTTCATTACCTTCTTTTTCTTCCAATTCAATGCTCAAATGAGGCGACCAATAACGCCTTTTTTCAGCCGAGAAAGTAAATTGTATGTGGTTGTTTCTCACTTTCATCAAAAAGTCGGTCGACTGGTTTTTTTGTCGATAGTTTACAAATTTCTCTTTGACGATTGCAATGTTTTGATCGATGTCTTTAAAAAACCGAGGGCGAAGTCTAACTTCTTGTTGCGTGTCCATAAAAGGTTTATTTGGTGGTTAAAGCAATACTAAAAATAATAAAATAATTGAATTTGTGCTCTTTAATACTACCTTTGTACCATATTTAAAATGATTATGAACAATATTGTAGCCATAGTAGGAAGACCTAACGTAGGGAAATCCACTTTTTTTAACCGTTTAATCAAAAGAAGAGAAGCCATTGTAGATTCGGTTAGCGGTGTGACGCGCGACAGAAATTACGGTAAAAGCGAATGGAACGGCAAAGAATTTTCGGTGATTGATACCGGTGGTTATATCAAAGGTTCAGATGATATTTTTGAAGGTGAAATTCGTCGTCAAGTAGAATTGGCCATTGATGAAGCCGATGCGATTATTTTTGTAGTCGATGTCGAAGAAGGCATCACACCGATGGACGCAGAAGTAGCCAAATTGCTCCGAAAAGTTACCAAACCAATTTTATTAGCCGTGAACAAAGTAGACAACGCCATGCGCGAAAAAGATGCCGTGGAGTTTTACAATTTAGGTTTAGGCGAATATTTCACGATTGCCAGTATCAGCGGTAGTGGAACCGGAGAATTGTTGGATAAGCTAGTCGAAGTGTTACCCGAGCTACCGGAAGTAAACGAGGAAGAAGAACAATTGCCGCGTTTTTGTGTGGTTGGCCGCCCGAATGCCGGTAAATCATCTTTCATTAATGCGTTAATTGGAGAAGATCGATTCGTGGTAACGGATATAGCCGGAACTACAAGAGATTCTATTGATACCAGATACAACCGTTTTGGCTTCGAATTTAACTTGGTGGATACCGCCGGAATCCGAAGAAAAGCGAAAGTAAAAGAAGATTTAGAATTCTATTC
>JBEBBH010000260.1:0-2701 GCA_041158485.1 Bacteroidota bacterium
GAGGTTCCGGCCACAATTTGTTGTTGTAGTTTTTTGGTGCCGGCCAATTTGGTGAAGAAATCATTAAAGAATTTCGATTGATCCGTCGTAGTTTGGTAGGCTTTAATCAGCCATTTTAGTTCCAATCGATTTACCTTTTTAATTTGAGTCAAATCTTCACCATAGCAAAGTTGGTCTTTGTGCATCGGTTCTTTGGCGCCGAAATTAGGCACCGGTGTAAAACTAAAGTCGCTTTTTGGTAAAAACGGTGAACCGTAAATTTGGAATTGCTTCTCAGTGCCGCGACCTACGCTCACATTCGTTCCTTCAAACAAACACAAACTCGCATACAAATTTATGGCTTGGTCGTTGGGTAAATTCGGCGATGGTTTTACCGGCAAAGAATACTCTCTTTCACGGTTGTAATTCAAACACGGAATCACAGTCAGTTGACATTGTATGCCATTTTTTAACCATTTTTGTCCGTTAATCATTTGAGCGTATTCGCCTATCGTCATTCCGTGAAGCAATGGAATAGGATGCATGCCTACAAAACTGGTGTATTCTTTTTCTAATAGCGGTCCGTCTACAATACTGCCGTTCGGGTTTGGTCTGTCCAAAACGAGTAACGGAATATTGTTTTCCGCACAAGCTTCCATAATATAATGTAAAGAAGAAATGTAAGTGTAGAATCTTGCACCTACATCTTGCAAATCAAAAACCATCACGTCTATTCCGGCCAATTGTTCCGGTTTAGGCTTTTTGTTGTTGCCGTACAGTGAAATAATTGGTAAGCCGGTTTTGGTATCCTTGCCGTCTTTAATCAATTCGCCTGCATCAGCCGTGCCGCGGAAGCCGTGTTCGGGTGCGTAGATTTTTTGAACGGCTACTTTGTTTTTCAAAAGGAAGTCGACCAACAGCAGTTGTTTTCTGTCATACGCTTCTATATGTGTCATCTGTCCTTCGTCTGGCAGATGATAAATAGAATCGTAAGTAACAATGCCGGTTTGATTAGTTATTACACCGACCTTCTTGTCTTTCAAAATCGGTAAATAAGTCGAAAAATTATCCGCACCTGTTTTTATGGTTGACATTGTAATTTTAGCCGGAATTTCTTTTTCCTTATCCCTTATAGCTTCTCCCTTTTGACTTGCACAAGAGAGCATTAGCAAAACCGAGAATAAAACTGTATTTTTGAACACCAAATTTGAAATCATACCGTTGAAATTAGAATATTTTATAGCGAAAAGACTCATTACTGCTAAAGACCATAAAAGTAGTATATCCGCGCCAATAATAAAAATTGCCATTACCGCCATAGCACTCGGAATGATTATGATGATGGTTTCCATAGCTACCGGTATTGGCTTGCAACAAAAGATACGCCAAAAAGTTTCAGCCTTCAACGGACATATTGTTATTTCAGGCTATAACGATAATAATTCGGATGTCAGTACAACGCCCGTTTCTAAAAAGCAAAACTTTTATCCTAAGTTTACTTCCGTCGATGGTATCGCACACATTCAAGCCGTAGCCAGCAAGGCCGGAATCATCCGAACCGAAACTGCTTTTGAAGGCGTTGTCTTTAAAGGTGTCGGCGCCGACTATGATGCCGCCAACCTAAAGGAATATTTGGTGACCGGAAGATTGCCTAATTTCAAAAGTAATCTCAACGAAGAAGTTTTGATTTCACAATACCTTGCCAGTCGGTTAGGTTTAAAAAACAACGACAAATTCGTAACCTATTTCATGAAGGAAAACGGCGAAGGTTATAACCTCCGCAATTTTAAAATAGTAGGAGTGTACAATTCCGGCTTTCAAGAATTCGATGCGACTTATGTAATAGGAGACATTCGCCATGTTCAACGAATCAATAAATGGAAACCCGACCAAGTCGGCGCCTTCGAAGTCTTTGTCAACGATTTTACCCAAATCGAACAAAAAGGGCAAGAAGTGTATCAGGAAACTTCCTCAACCCTCGATTCCCAAACCATAGTCGAAAAATACTATTACATCTTCGAATGGCTAAAACTTTTCGACGTTAATATACTGGTCATCTTAATTGTCATGATTGCCGTTTCCACTATTAATATGGTAGTTGCGCTTTTGGTCCTCATTTTAGAAAGAACCCAAATGATTGGTATCCTAAAATCTCTCGGCGCCAACAACTGGTCTATCCGAAAAATATTCCTCTACAATGCAGCTTACTTAATTGGTAGAGGTTTGTTATGGGGAAATGTTATTGGGTTAACTTTACTATTGCTGCAAAAATACTTCGGAATCATCAAACTCAATCCGGAAAGTTACTACGTTAACGAAGCGCCGGTCGACATCAACTTGTTCTATCTGTTGCTCCTCAATATCGGAACCGTTGTAGTTTGTTTGTTGGTTTTACTCATTCCTTCTTATATCATTACCAAAATCACGCCGTCAAAATCCATTCGTTTCGAATAATTTTTCTTTTGTAGCGAAAGGCTCGGGCTTTATTTGGGGTCTTCATTCCCGCTTTCCGCGCTACATGCCGTGCCTGCCGGCAGGCAGGGTAGCTGCTTCAATCGGGGCTAGAGAGTTAACTTTTGTTTAGTGTTTGTAAAGATTTGGAAAAAGATTGGTTACAAGAATCATGTTATCAGTGTTTTAAAAAAAAGTCCAAAAAAGGTTGAGTTTTTATTTGGATTGGGAGAAAAAAGATTTCTATATTTGCACCCCGCAAGAGAGGAAA
>JBEBBH010000261.1:0-5975 GCA_041158485.1 Bacteroidota bacterium
ATGATTTTCATACTCCTGTAATTAACTGGTGGTAAGGTACAAAAAAACCGGTAGGTAGTGGTATGGAATAGAAAGATAAAACCATACTTTCGTTGTAATAATGACAAAAAAACAATGTTTAAAAACCATATTTCACAAAATAACCCAAGTCTGAATAGGAAATTCTTCGGACTAACTCCGAAAAAGGAAGAAGTGTATAGCTATACTTTAACCAACAAACACGGCATGGAAGTTACTGTGATTAATTACGGCGCTACAATTACTGCCTTAAAAATTCCGAATTCAAAAGGCCTAAAAACCGATGTAGTTTTGGGATTCGACAGACTAGAAGACTATATTGAATCTTTCGCCCTACCGAGCGCTCCTTATCTCGGAGCCATTGTAGGCAGGTTTGCCGGTCGAATTCAAAATGCTTCATTTGAGTTGAACGGAAAAAAATTCCAACTGACTCAAAACCACAAAACCCATCAAATTCATGGTGGCAAGAATGGATTTAGTCAAAAAATATGGACTGTGACCTTTGAACCGACCAAGGAAAACCAATCCATTACTCTAGAATATTGCAGTCCGCACCTGGAAGAAAATTTTCCAGGCGAATTGACTGTAAAAGTCACTTACACACTAACAGAAAACAACGAGTTAGCAGTACAATTTTCTGCTAAATCATCTGCAGACACTTTGGTAAATCTCACCCAACACAGTTATTTTAATTTGAATGGTCATCAAGAAGACATCAATCATCAAAAAGTTGTTATTCATGCCGATACCATGCTGGAAACTACCCAAGAATTAATCCCAACAGGTAAATTTATTGCTTTAAAAAATCATGATTACGATTTTTCAACCCCAAAAGAATGTCCCGCAATCATTGATAATACTTTTGTATTAAACGACAATAAAGCCGCGACATTGTACAGTGAAAAGTCAAAAATTAAAATGACCGTTACCACCAACCAACCTGCGGTACACGTTTATGTTGGCGGTAATTGTTTTGGTCAATTAAAAGGAAAAGAAGCAGCTGATTATCACACAACCAGCGGAATTTGTTTTGAAGCCCAAAACTTTCCCGACGCACCCAATCACAGTCATTTTCCAAACGCCATTTTAAAAAAAGACGAGTTGTACACTCATCAAACCATATTCAAATTTGAAAATCAATTACTATGAAAAAGTTTTTAATTGCACTACTATCCGTTACCCTATTTTCCTGCTCCTCCGACAGCAATTCGAATCCTGAACCACCGGTGAATACCGATGTTTTCATTCGCGGTGCCGACATGTCGTATCTCCCTTTAATTGAGAGCGAAGGCACTGTTTACAAACACAACGGCACAAATCAAGACCCGATTATAACTTTAAAAAATGCCGGTTGTAACGCTATCAGAATTCGCTTATGGCAAAATCCGTCCGACGGACATTCGGGCATGGCAGAAGTCAAAACTTTTGCACAAAGGGTAAAAGCAGCCGGACTTAAAGTATGGTTAACAGTACATTATTCAGATACTTGGGCCGATCCGGCACACCAAACCAAACCTATTGCTTGGCAAAGTTTAACGTTCAGCAATTTGAAAACGGCTGTTACAGATTATACCAATTTAGTAATGACCGAAATCAACCCCGACATTATCCAAATCGGAAACGAAACCAACGACGGGATGCTTTGGCCGGAAGGCAAACTTTCAACTAATGAAAATCAATATCTGGAACTGGTTGCTGCCGCCAGCGCTGCCATCAGGAGTAAATCAACTACAACAAAAATCATGTTACACCATGGTGGTTTATCCGGTTCAGACTGGTTTTTCAGCAAAGTGGCCAACATCGATTATGACTACATCGGCTTGTCTTATTATCCCATTTGGCACGGCACCAGCTTAGTCACACTTCAAAACACCATCAATACGCTAGGACAATTGTACAATAAAAAAGTAATTATCGCTGAAACTGCCTATGCGTTTACTTTTGATTACAACGATTACACCAACAACATCATAGGTTTACCGAGTCAAATTCTACCGGCTTTTCCGGCAACTCCAACCGGCCAAAAAGGATTTCTTTCCACCATCAAAAACACTATTACACAAAGCAATTACGGTTTAGGCTTTTGTTATTGGGGCAGCGAATGGGTCGCTTTTAGAGGACCAACATCAACCAATGGCTCTTCATGGGAAAACCAAGCTTTATGGGATTTTAACAACAACTCACTTCCGGCTTTGGAAGTATTTAATGCCGAATAATCATGCTGAAAAATCTTTTGATTCTCTTTGCTTTAGCACTATCGAATGTACTTTTTGCGCAACATAAAGAAACAGCTTTTGCCAAAGGTGCCGATATAGGCTGGTTACCCCAAATGGAAGCCACCGGATACAAATTCTATGACAACAACGGCAAAGAAACCGATTGTTTACAATTACTGAAAGACTTAGGCATGAACTCCATCCGTTTACGGGTCTGGGTTAATCCGTCCGATGACAAAGCCAGTGGTCATTGCAGTAAAGAAGAAACCGTTGCCATGGCATTACGTGCTCAAAAAATGGGATTCCGCATTATGATTAATTTTCATTACTCTGACTCTTGGGCAGATCCGGCGAAACAATTCAAACCCAAAGCTTGGGAAAAACATACCTTTACCGAACTATTGAATGACGTATACAACCATACTTTTGACGTCATTAATGCGCTAAAAGTAGCCGGAGTTACTCCGGAATGGGTTCAAGTAGGCAACGAAATTCCAGGCGGTATGATGTGGCCTGAAGGCAGCACCGATAATTGGCATCAACTCGGACAATTATTAAACAAAGGCTACGATGCAGTAAAAGCTGTAGACAAAAACATCAAAGTGATCGTTCATGTCGATGAAGGAAACAACAACGCCAAGTTCAGAAAGTTCTTCGATAATGCCACCACACAAAAAGTAAAATACGATGTTATTGGCTTGTCTTACTACCCGTATTGGATTAAAAAAGACTATTCTGAAACGATAGCCGATTTACAATTCAACTTAAACGATATGGCCAAACGCTATGACAAGGAAGTCATGATTGTGGAAGTGGGCGGCGAAGATGACAAAGTGCAAAATACCTACGAACTTTTAGCAGCAACCATTAAAGCCGTTAAAAATGTCCCGAACAACAAAGGTATCGGCGTTCTTTATTGGGAACCGCAAGGCGCCCGAAGCTGGAGTCATTATGCCCTAAGCGCTTGGCAAGCCGACGGTAAACCTTCACCGGCTTTGGATGCTTTTAAAGAAAATTAGACTATGAAAAAATTACAGTACCACTATATTCTTGCGCTTTTTTTAGTCTTTGGATTTACCGTAAGCGCTCAAAAAAAAGTCAATCTCGATGAAGATTGGAAATTCCACTTTGGCCACGCGGCCAATCCTGACAAAGATTTTGACTACGGAAACAAACTGCTGTTTCACAAATCCAATGTATTCGAAACAACGGTTGTCAATCCTAAATTTATTGACACCACTTGGCGAAAAATCAACGTACCTCACGATTGGGTAGTCGAATTACCCTTTGTAAAATCGACTACACACGAAATGGACACTCATGGCTACAAGCCGGTTGGTAGTGCTTACCCCGAAACCAGTATCGGTTGGTATCGTAAACATTTTACTATTGATAAAAAAGACACAGACAAGCGTTTCGAACTACAATTTGACGGGATTTACAGAAATGCCTCAATATGGATTAACGGCTTTTATGTCGGCACCAATTTCAGCGGTTACCTTGGTAATACTTACGACGTTACTGACTTCATGAATTTTGAAGGCGATAATGTTTTGGTGATTCGCGTCGATGCTACCCAAGCCGAAGGTTGGTTTTACGAAGGCGCCGGAATCTACAGACATGTTTGGCTCAACATTACCGATAAAGTCTTCATTCCGGAAGATGGCGTTTTTGTGTATTCGGAAACGAAAGATAAAAACGCATCCATAACCGTGGAAACAACTATTCAAAATAATCATTTAAAAGCCACAAACGCCTACGTTTACAACTATATAACCGATCGCAACGGAAAAATATTGGCCAAAACATCGGAACAAAAAATCAATTTGGGCATCCGAAAAGACATCACCGTAAAACAAAAGCTAAATCTAAACAATGCTCGTCTTTGGTCCTTGGATGATCCTTATTTATACCGAGTGATTTCTGTAGTAAAATCAGACAACCAAATTGCGCACCAAACCAAAACCCGATTTGGCGTCAAAAATGTGAGATTTGATGCCAAAGAAGGTTTCTTTTTAAACGGAAAACACTTGAAAATTCAAGGGACCAATAACCACCAAGACCACGCAGGAATCGGCAGTGCACTACCGGATTATTTGCAGTATTATCGCATCAAACTTTTAAAAGAATTGGGTTGTAACGCTTACAGAGCCAGCCACAATGCGCCGACTCCTGAATTATTAGAGGCTTGCGACAGCTTAGGCATGTTAGTAGTTGATGAGCAACGATTGCTCAACAGCAGTCCGGAATATATCGACCAATTCAAACGTTTAATCAAACGCGACAGAAATCACGCTTCCGTGTTTTTATGGTCTATCGGAAACGAAGAACAAAACATTCAAGGCAATGACTACGGCAAAAAAATTGCCCAAACGCTTTTGGCTATTCAAAAAGAGTTGGATCCAACCAGAACCAGCACCTATGCTGCCGATATGCCAAACGAATTTAAAGGCGTCAACGAAGTCATACCGATTAGAGGTTTCAACTACCGTGAATACGCCGTAGCCGATTACCACCGAGACCATCCGAACCAACCTTTGTTGGGAACCGAAATGGGAAGTACCGTAACCACCCGCGGCATTTACGAAAAAGACGAAATCAGAGCTTACGTACCAGATCAAGACATTACCCATCCGTGGTGGGCGAGCAAAGCAGAAACCTGGTGGAAACTCGCTGCTGAAAACAACTATTGGCTGGGCGGATTTGTTTGGACCGGATTCGATTATCGCGGTGAACCTACGCCGTACAAATGGCCTAACATCAGCTCGCATTTCGGCATTATGGATGTGTGTGGCTTCCCAAAAAACATTTATTATTACTACCAAAGTTGGTGGACAGATAAAGATGTATTACATATTTCACCGCATTGGAACTGGCCGGAAAAAATGGGCCAACCTATCGAGGTTTGGGTCAACTCCAATGCCGAGGAAGTAGAACTTTTCTTGAACGGAAAAAGTTTAGGCAAAAAAGGGATGCCAAGGAACAGCCACCTCAAATGGCAAGTTATTTATGAGACTGGCACATTGGAAGCCATCGGTTACAAAAAAGGTAAAAAAATCACTTCTAAAATAGAAACCACAGGAACTCCTTATAAAGTTATGCTAACCACAGCTAAAACCATACTCAGCGCAGATGGAAAAGACGCTACCGTTTGTAACGTATCCATCGTAGACGAAAAAGGCCGAGAAGTACCGATAGCCGACAACAGAGTTCAATTCTCTCTTTCCGGCAATGCCAAGATTATTGGCGTTGGCAACGGCGACCCAAGTTCACACGAACCCGACAAATGCCGCGAAGGTTCTTGGCAACGAAGTGCTTTCAACGGAAAATGCCAAGTAATCATCTTGGCCGGAACAACACCCGAAACTGTTACTCTCGAAGCCAAATCCAACGGATTGCAATCGGCTGCTGTTACCTTACAACTCCAACCATGAAGAAAAAATTAATCCAACATACTAAGGCACATTTTGAGAAAGTGTTTCAGGAATCGCCCGAACATATTTTTCTCTCACCCGGACGCATCAATATCATTGGCGAACACATCGATTACAACGATGGCTTTGTCATGCCGGCTGCCATCAATAAATACCTTTGTTTTGCGATTTCCAAAAATAACGATACCACTGTAACCCTTATTGCCCAAGATCTCAATGAAGCCTATAAATTCGACTTAAACGACAACTTAAAACCTGTCGATAAAATGTGGGTCAACTATATTTTAGGCGTATTGCACCAATTAAA
>JBEBBH010000262.1:0-4107 GCA_041158485.1 Bacteroidota bacterium
CGAATGGATTTGATGTACAACTCTTGGGCAGAACTCGAACAAGGGAAAAACTTTGCCATCGTTGAATTAAACGGCGCAGCTAGTGAGCCTACGCATATTTACGATCCGAAGCACTCGCTCTTTTTCGCTTGGAAAGAATTGGCGAAGCATATTACTTATATGTTCGAAATTAGTGTTGAAAATCATAAACGAGGTTATCCGTATTTACCGCATAAAATTGGGATGGAACAGTATCATTTGCATTTGGAACAAAGCAACAAGATTGTCAATTTTTAAAACTATAATTTAATTTTGTCATTCCGAGGCACGAGGAATCTCATCAAGTTATTCAGATTATGAGATTTCTCCATCGTCGAAATGACAAACTATAAGAGCATTGCAAAACTTAAAAAACATATTCGTTGGCTTTCTAGTAAGTTTCATTGGTTCAATTCCTTTGGGTTATTTGAATGTGGTGGGTTTTCAGGTCTATGAAAAGTCGGGTTTGTCTCCAACAGTTTTGTATTTATTAGGGGTCATTATTATCGAGTTTTTTGTGATTTATTTCACTTTGATTTTTGCTAAAAGATTAGCCGCTAATCAAAAGCTGAACAAATATATCGAAGGATTTTCCGTTGTATTTATGTTTCTTTTGGCGTATGTTTTTTATTCGAGTGCCAATGGAAAAAGTGATTTTTCAACCACATATAATTATGCGCCTTTTGTTTTAGGTATAGTTTTGAGTGGTCTCAATTTTATCCAGATTCCGTTTTGGACCGGCTGGAATCTTTGGCTTTTGAATGGAAAATATATCGAAATTTCAGGTTTTAGAAAGTACGTCTTTGTTTTGGGAACGATAACGGGTACTTTTTGTGGCATGCTCACCTTAATTTTAGCACTGCATTATTTTGCTTCCAATGTGGATTTTTTGGCCAAATATTTAATGCAAATCATTATTCCGTTGGTGTTTTTAGGATTCGGAATTTGGCAAGGATTTAAATTTTGGAAGAAATATTACTGATGGTTTTCAAATCCGTACTTTTAGTATCTTTACGTCAAGAAAGAAAATCATGAAGAATATTATTATTACCGGAACTTCGCGTGGCATTGGTTACGAATTGGCTTTACAATTGGCGAATGCCGGACACCAAGTATTAGCCATTTCCCGTAAAACGCCGCAAGCGCTAATCGAAAATGAAAATATTACTTGTTTGTCGGTGGATTTAGGGAAAGAGGAAGAATTGGCTGAGGTTGATAAGTTTCTTTCCCATGCTTGGAAAAAAGTAGATATCATCATCCACAACGCCGGCAGTTTACTCAATCGACCGTTTTCACAAACATCTCAAGAAGATTTTGAAAGTGTTTACCGCGTGAATGTTTTTGGCGTGGCGAATTTAACGCGTGTTTGTTTGCCCTATTTGAAAAAAGGCAGTCATGTGGTTTCTATCAGTTCAATGGGTGGCATACAAGGCAGTATGAAGTTTGCCGGTTTGGCGGCGTACAGTTCGAGTAAAGGTGCCGTGATTACGCTATCTGAATTGTTGGCGGAAGAATACAAAGACCAAGGTATTGCCTTTAATGTATTAGCTTTAGGTGCTGTAAATACCGAAATGTTACAAGAAGCCTTTCCCGGTTATGAAGCCCCGATATCCGCCTCAGCAATGGCCGATTATATTGCCCATTTTGCCTTAACCGGAAACCAATACCACAATGGAAAAGTGATTCAAGTAAGTTCATCAACGCCATAGTTAGTTATGAGTTATGAGTTATAAGTTATGAGTGAAAGTATCATTAAAGCGAAAAGTTTTGAACTTGCGGTTTCAGGGATTAAATTTTATAAAAGTTTAATTTCGGATAAGAAAGAATTTGTTATGAGTAAGCAGTTTTTACGTTCAGTCACCTCTGTTGGAGCCAATGTAAGAGAAGCTGTTAACGCACAAAGTAAGCTTGATTTCATTCATAAATTATCGATTTCTCAAAAGGAATGTGACGAAACTATGTATTGGCTGGAACTTTTGAAAGAGACAGATTATATTTCAACTAACGAATTTAATACTATTTATCCTCAATGTACTGAAGTCTTAAAAATCATAAGAAGCATCATTATAACCTCAAAAAATAACTCATAACTCATAATTTATAACTCATAATTCTTTGAGCGAAGTCCTTCAGAAATATTTACCCGAACACGCTGTACCGCCTTGCTTTGAGCTAATCAAAAGCAACAATGTGCATTTGAAGATAGTGAATGAGCGACAAACGCGACACGGAGATTATCGCAGAGCGGTAGGAGGAAAGCACGAGATTACCGTGAACGCCAATTTGAATAAATACCGATTTCTCATTACTTTGATTCATGAAATTGCGCATTTGGTGGCCTATGAAAAATTTGGCAGAATGATAAAGCCGCATGGCAATGAATGGAAACATACGTTTCAAAGGTTGATGGTGCCATTTATCCGACCGGAGATTTTTCCGCATTCAGTATTGCCTCTGGTGGCGAATCATTTCAGAAACCCAACAGCAAGTAGCGATACCGATGCTCGATTGGCTTTCGCCCTAAAGCAATTTGACGAGCGTAAACCTGATATTCATTTTGTACACGAAGTCCCGAGTGGCAGTTTATTCCGCATCAAAAACGGCCGAATTTTTCAAAAGAAAGGCTTGCGTGTCAAGCGATATGAATGCTTGGAAGTCAAAACCGGTCGCTTGTATTTGTTTAACGCCAATGCAGAAGTTGAAATAATTCCGGGGTAGTATGATAAAGAGAAAGCCTTACGCATTATTTTTGTTTGCTTCGTTGCTATTTTTTTTGATAGGTTTTTTAAAAAGCGAAGAAGCTTTTGACATCAATGTCCATGATACTTATTTGGTAATAGCTCAACATCATTTGTATTGGCTTTTCTCCCTATTATTGTTTTTCCTTTTCATGATTTACTTTGCTCTAGAAAAGACAAAATTTAATTGGCTAAAAAGGTTAGAACTAATCCATGTTTATGGGACTTTACTTTTTAGTATCGGAATGTTTTTTCCTTATGAATTGGTTTTTAAATCACCCGATTTCTCGTTATTCGACGATTACCAACGGTCAAATACCTACAGGTCATTTTTTGCCGTTCTCCTTTTAATTGCTCAATTCCTCTTAATTATAAATATATTTGTAACCATAATCAAAAGACTTAGAGCCTTAGTTACTCAGTAACTTAGTACCTCAGTCACTCCATAAAAAAATGAACAACAATTATTACGCAATACTCATGGCCGGCGGTGTCGGTTCCCGATTTTGGCCGGTAAGTACTACCGATTTTCCAAAGCAATTTCACGATATGTTAGGTTCGGGAGAAACGCTAATTCAGAAAACATTTGCCCGTTTGTCCAAGTTGATTCCCACTGAAAACATACTCATACTTACCAACGAACGATATAATGATTTGGTTTTGCAACAGTTGCCGATGGTGAAACCTGAGCAAGTTTTGTTAGAACCGGCTATGCGCAATACAGCACCTTGCATATTATATGCCTCGTTAAAAATAAAAAAACAAAATCCCAACGCGGTAATGGTAGTTGCGCCTAGCGATCATTGGATTGAAGATGAAGCCGCTTTTACCAACAACTTGCAACAGTGTTTTGAGTTTTGTCAAGAGAGAAATGCACTGATGACTTTAGGCATTCAGCCGACTTTTCCCAACACGGGATTTGGGTATATCGAATTTGACAAAGCCGATTCGAATCCGATTAAGAAAGTTAACCAGTTCCGTGAAAAACCCGATTATGAAACGGCTAAATCGTTTTTGGAAGCCGGAAATTTTTTGTGGAATGGCGGTATTTTTATTTGGAGCGCGCAATCGGTAACGGAAGCTTTTGAAAAATTTCAACCCCAAATGAATGCTTTGTTCCAAAAAGGATTGGATAGTTACAATACTGCACAAGAACAGCAATTTATTCTGGATCATTACGCCCAAGCGGAAAATATTTCGATAGATTATGCTGTATTGGAAAAAGCAGACAACGTTTATGTATTGCCGGCTACTTTCGATTGGAACGATTTGGGAACCTGGGGTTCCTTGCATGAAAAACTCGATAAAGACCATCAAAACAATGCCGTAGTTAATGCCACGGTGATTTTAG
>JBEBBH010000263.1:0-12785 GCA_041158485.1 Bacteroidota bacterium
TCGCTACACGGATTGAACTGTTGTTGTGTGCGAATAGTAGTTCTGTTGCGCTATCCCTAGCCAATGGCATGTTTTCTTTGAGTATCGGTGGCAAGTTATTGTACGCAAACTTCACTTTGTCCCTAAATATCACCTCGGCGGCTTCCCTATCTTGCGCCACGATACCGCACCGGACGTTGCGATTAAACAGCGCGTGGTCAAGCCATAAGATTGAAACCAACGTTGTGAAGCCCAGCTGACGGGCTTTGAGGATAACATTGCGATACCAAATCTTTTTTATAAACCGCATTTGCGCCCGATTTGGTTTAAACGTGATGACCAAATCGTCAGAATCATCGACAGAACTTTTGACGATGATTTTATATAAATTAGATATTCGCCACGCAGGGTCGCGCAAGTTGTCAATCAGTTCCTGCGGGATTTCATTCGTCATCAGCATCTTCCACGGGTTTAATCGATGTGTTGCCTACTTGCTGAATCAGCATTTGAATCGGATTGGTATCTTGACCGCCATGGTTTACATCAACCTTATCGCCGTATTTTTTTGGATTCCATTTAGCCAAAAGCTTTAATCGCGTTTCAATTCGCAGTTTTGATCGTTGGATGTGTTCGCCATTTAACTCCCATCCGATGTTTTTTCCATCCTTATCAAACTTCTCCATCCAATCGTTTGATGCGTCATCAGCAATTTCAAGAGTTTCTTCCGCAATCGCATCATGTCCGTCCTCGCGCGCGTGCGCGATGAGTATAGAAAGCCCAAGCCTATCCTCTTCCGGCAGTTTATCATCTGCTCTTATCCACTCGTAAAAAGTTGTCCAATGCGGATATTTTTCATCGCTTCTTAGTATCGTTTTTAACGGATTTCCTTCTGCGATTTTTGTGCATACTTCTTTAAACAAAGAAATGTCAAATTTTGTCGGTCTACCCATTTTAACCAACTCAGTTTTTTTAACTTTTGTTGTTACTTTCCCCATGTTGCCATTTCCTTATCAACCTTTTCACATTCGATAGCAAAGTGAATGCTATTTCTTTTCAGCCCAATAAACATATACGCGGCATCTTTTGTTAAGCCAATTTTCATTAACCTTTCAAGTTCGTTCTTTGCCGCCGATTCAAATGCAGTATGAAAATCATCTAGCGCTTTTCTGTAGTCTGCTTCAAACTCACTTGATGTTGGGTTATAACTATTCATTGAATCAAACCTTTGCGTCTTCCTCTTCGCTTTGCAATCCATGCCCTGCCCCTTCACTTCTGTTTTGCTTTTGTTCCATTTCATAAAATTTTCGGTAAAGCGCGTAGTGTTCAAGTTGTTTTTGAATATACCCTTCTGCTTTCTCAAGATGATAAATTTGATTCGCTCTCAGTCCTGCTTGTGATAGTTGTTCGCTCATTTTCCACCCCCATGTGAGGCACAATAACCGCCTACTAATGATTCATACTCTTTATAACTAAGGTAATGCGCCCAGCCGACTACATTGTGTTTGCACCGCCTTTTCTTTGCTGTGTTGGCGCTACACTGAATCGGCACACTATCCCTGCAAGCAATAAAGTTTTCTTTGCTTACGCCATTAATGTTAGCAATGAATGAATCAGGGTCTTTCAAATACTCGTTTATGTTTTCCGGTTCGATTTGATAAACGCCGCCATTGGTAACTGAAAATGAAATTCCTAACGCTTCTAGCTGACTTAAAAGATACTGCTCTGCTGATGTAATCATTTCATCACCTCGGCTGCTTTAAGTTCGCCAGTTTCAACATCAAAACTTAATTTTAAATTGTCGATTCTTGAACCATAAATCATGTCAATTCCAATAGTGCTGTTACGGTTAATAATGGCTCTTGCGAAAATAACAAAATCCGGCTTCGGCTCAGGTTTAATGCGCCAATCCCAATTTCTCCCCATAGAAGATATAGGCGAGTGATGATATTCAACCTCGTAATCTTTCCATTCGGCAGTTATAATTCTAAACTGCACCGCCTTCCCTTCCGCGATCGCAATAAGTACATCAGCGTGTTTGTGCCTTGTCATAGTGTTGCCCCTTCCAACATTGATTTAAACCATTTTGCCCCACCTAGTGCGCGGTACTTGGCATAGTGAGCATCAGTCATTCTGATTGTTCTGCTCTTGGCTTTTTGTTCGTCCGGCAACTTTAATCTTCCAGCGCCCTTGCGAGCGCCACCGTGCTTTTTAATTTGATTTGTCATTTTTACTTGCTCCAATAAACGCGCGGATTAATAACAAACTCTGATGGCGTGTATTTGCCAAGTTCCCATTTTGTTTCACATCCGTAAGATGTACCGCCCCACGCATTATCATATTCAACGATGCGAACCCAGCCATCTTCTTTAAATTCACCCGCAACGATGCGGTCTGCTATTTCTTTTGTAACTGTTGCCATTTTTATTCTCCTTAAAGTACGTTAAATTTTTTTAAAATAGTCGATTTGACGATCACTTTTTCTTTGTGATGCACACATTCTATTTGGTAGATAGGTTCTTGCATCACATCCTTTGTCATCCCAACCATCTCAGGTTCGCCAACGACAATCAACACTCGCTTACCGTAAGAGAACCAATCATCCAGTTCCAAATCAATTATTCTTTTTTTCATTTTATTCATCCTTGGGGAATTTTTTAATTTCATAAGTTTCTTCGTCAACATAATATTGGCTCATATCCTCGCCTTGGGCTTCCCGCATTTCGATTGAACGATATGTTGCATCAATATTTGCTTCATGGGCTTCTTGTTTAGTCATTTTCATTTATCCTTAATAAGTATCTAAATAACCAAACTCGTCATGATCTAAGTGTGTTAGATTCAAAAACTCCAAAGCTTCTTCTTCGTCTTTTGCGTGTGCTTCATCGCAAATTTCAATCTGTCCAGTTTCAAGCAAAGTGGTGTCACTGATGTAAGTCATAACCCATTTGCCGTTAATAACATTTACGCTTTCCATTTTTGTCATCCTTAGAGAGCGCCGCAAAGGGCGCGGGTTAATTAGTTAATTACGCGAGATAACATGCGATTTTCGTTACCCTGAAACACCCACAACCATTCATTCATCAAACCATCATAAAAATAAAAATAATTTGAGGCTTTTGACATGCTTTCACTAGGTTCTTTACAAATACCTATTGAACGATAAACACCATCACGGCTATTCACCTCACCAAGTTTGAACACTCCACCATAAAACACTATCAAATCGCCTTCTTTCATTTGCGTGGCGTTAATTTGCTCAGTTTTTAATTTTAAAGCTTCCATTTTCACCATCCTTTTCAGTCAGCCACAGCAACGCGCTGTGTTAAGTGACACTCTACTCTTGCTATTTGATTATTGCAAGTCTTTTTTCATGTTAAATCAAAAGATAATTCGTCCAATCCTGCTGTCTTTTTCAAACCAGCGACAATCATTTAGCAGTTGTCCTGCTCTCACCATTCTGCATTTTTTATCTATTTCGCCTGTTACTAGATTTTTCATTTCTTCATGAGCGCACAGTGCATTTTCATAATCTACTTTTACATATCTCTTAGTGAATATGATGAAGTGGCGCTCTTTTACGTCTAGTATCTTTGGCACACAGTGTTCGCAGTCTTTGCAGTAGTTAGTCATTTTTATCCTTTAACGGATTGCACTTTGTCACTTCTTGCTCATACGGCTTTAATTTAAGTCGCAACCTGTCTATTTCTTTGTTTTTTTCAAATAACTGATTGATAAACTCAGTTCGCATTTTTTCTGTTAAAACGATATTTGTGTCTAATTCAAATCGTGTCGAACCCAATTCATTCGTTAAAAAATTTATTCGTTCTTTATAATTTTTGCTTACTCTTTCAATCGCCTCGTCCAGCAATTTGACGCGATCTTCAGCGCTGATTTCAAATTTTGATTTTTGTCTTTTAAATAGTCCGAACATTTATTCCCTTTTAACTTAATCTAACAGTCCCAAGTATCTTTGCGCCCAACTCATAACGCCGGAACACTAGTTGGACACAATCGTTAATGTCAGCATCGCTCACAGCGCCATCGGCGTATAGTCTTTTTAATAGTTTCATCACATAAATAGCGGCTGGCCTTGGTTCGTCCTCAAAAAATGAAACGTCAATGTTTTTTAATCTCGACAATTGAAAGTAAACATCAGCAATAGCATCAGTCACCATGTTGCCCTTCAGCGTTGGGTAATCTGTCAGCAACATCATGTGACGGTCGAATACTTTTAAGCAAATTAAGTCGTGTAATGTCATTTCGTTCTCAGTATTAATTTTTGAATAGTTAATAAATTTACTCGGTCGTTCTTTTTGTAAAGATGGATCACCCGCACCCTGCGCTGTTCGTCTTTAATCTCTTTCTTGCCCACCAGCAGTTCATTTTGCATTGCCATCCTGACCAATATCCTGCACACGGCGCGGTACGGCAAGTTGGTTTCATTTGATATTTGCAAAGCGGTTTTAAACTCATGCCCCAGTGCATTTCTCACTTTGATGCGATTAAGTCGATTTAAACTGTACTGATTCAAATCGCTTTCATCTAAAACTTCCACAAAGCAAATGGCAATCATTTGGTCATCGCCCAAGCAATATCAAAATGCCAACAGGCCACAAAAATATGCATAAAAAAGAAAAAAACACATGCGCACATTTTCTAAATTTATTCTGCACCGATACAGGCTTATTCCTTAAGTCATCATCTTCATCAATAACTTCACTAATTAATCTGTCTATGTCGATCCAGTTTATGAGCGTTGCGTAAATTAAAATCCCAATTGTTAAGTAATAAATCATCATCTAAGTCCAATCAAATCAGCCGCTTTCGCAAAAGCTTTGTTCGGCATCATTTTGTTGATGTTGATTTCGCCCATTTTTAGAAGCGTGCATACCAGCTCAACATCTAAGATGTTGGGGATTTCTGAACCAAAATAATAATTTCCTGCGCGGGTTTCGCTTGATGCAATCAACTTCACATATTTCGGCGTTGCCAGTTTCTTTAACAATTCAACTTGTAAATACTTTTCCGGCAAATCGTTTGCGTACATTGGCTTGGCTTTGAATGTTTCATCAAAGAATCGATTGATTTCAGTTGCCGTTGTCACTGTAAGCCCGTTGTAGTCTGCTTCCAGTTCATCACCTTCAATCAACTCAACCAAGTCAGTGATTTCTTTTTCGTGTACCAGCCATAAAACTTTAAGAGATTCAAGTGTTCTGTCGTAAGTCAATCTAATTGGCATGTTTTCCCCTATTAAAAATCGGCGTTCTCTTGATTAGTCGACCAATAAAAATGCGTGAAGCGGTCTTATTTAGCATCAAAAGCATTGTGTTTCCCACGCTATTAATTTGCCACAATTCGCAAAGTGTTCGCGCCCGCCGATGGGAACTTCAAGGTGCTTCACTGTTGTTCTATGCGAGGGAAGAACCCATATAAGTTGCCGGACGTTTCTTTTTCGCTTCTTTACGCAAAAACTCTGCTTGCGCTTTCTTTTCCACCAGCAACGATCTATCCATCAGAAATATTCTAGCGCCCTCAATCGTTGGCTTGCCTGCCCTCGCCTTTAATGCCTTTTCACGCGATTCTTTTGAAAGCTTTTCAAAGTCGTAATTAAAGAGTTCGACATATTCGTCAAACGTTATTTTTTCTTTGAGCGCAAAGAAAATGTGCGCCAAGTCACCATCGTTTTTTTCCTGCCCAATCAAGCCAATTTCCATCAGTTTGTCTAACCTGTGTTTGACACCGCCAACGGTTAAGCCTGTCATTTTTGCAAGCTCAACCCGCGTATATTCTTTGCCTTGGAAAACGTCTAAAAAGTCCATGAACTTTTGAAAGTTTTTACGGTAATAATCTTCCATTTTTTTTGTGTCAGTTTTTTTTGTGGTCATGCAACTTTCCTTTCTTCTTCAGTTTTTGCTTGTTTAAGTTTTTCTCTGTAATGCCGTTTAATCTCGATTAGTTCTTCTTTTGTCCACTTGTGTGTTTCATTATTTGTTTCAATCGCTCTCACTCGCTCAATACCTATTCGCTTAATCATGCCCTCGCGCATGCCTTGAACGTTGCCGCTTAAGTAGGTGTTGCAATACTTGCGCTGTCCAAAGGCGTTATCCTCATTGAATCTCAAATGCCCTGCCGCACCACGGCTTCTATAATGCCCACAATCAAAATCACCGCCTGTTGCAAACTCGCCTAGTGGCTTCTCACAGCAAATGCAAAGGCTGTTTCTATCGCGGTATCTAATCCAAGCGTTAAAAGCCGTCTGCGCTTCTTTAATTAGTTCCGGTATGGTTTTCAAAGCCATTCTTTTTTCGCGGGTTTCGCTTCGTTCTTTCTTTGCTACGTATGCTTCACGTTTGGCTTTCAGCACGTTCGCATGAGCAATTGCACAGGCAATTGAGCAAACGCTTTGCGTCATGCTGGTCTTTTGAAATACTTCGCCGCAAGATTTGCATTTGCGCTTGCCTAGTTTTTTTGTGGTCATCTATTTCTAACCCCTGTGTACTCAGTAGCTTTGATCTTTTCAACCAAGTAAGCAATGCGCCACATTCTGTCCATTTTTATTGATTCGATTTCAGTTACTTTTCGCCAGTGGCAAAGCCCTGAAAGCGCAATTGATTTTGTTATTTGGTCAATGGTTGGGTTGTCGTTGCCGAAATAAGAAAATAAATGCGTTTTTGTTATGTCGTGCAAAATATTCACGCTCGGAATCGGGCAAGTTACAAACAAAATTCCACGGTCAATCAATAAAAAAATGTCAGGGAAAAATCTTGTCGGGAATCCATAAGGGTCTAAATCAACAACATCAAATTTTTTATTGTCTGCAATCAGTCGGTGATATTCTTTGAATGAATCGCCCGTTCCAAGCTTTTTGTCGAAAGCCGTCACATCACCATATTCAGCATAAACATTTGTTAAAAAACCATCACCAGCAAACAGTTCTAAAATTTTTGGTTTTCTAATTTCTTCATACTCAAAATCATTAAGCACACGTTTTATTTGTGAAGATTTTTCTACAGGATGATTTATTGAAGCATCGCTTCTTTTCTGCTTCCCGCGCACAACATCATGACGAATTGCTCTGTAAGATTTCGCAACAACTTCATCACCAAATAAATTTTGCGAAACAATCATGCCGCCGCCTTTATTAACTCAGAAATTTCTTCAGTTACACGATACGATTCAAGTTCCTGCTTGATGATTTCTTTTTCCAACTTAGTCGCTAATGTGCGGTAAATTTTCCGTTGTCGATCAATCACAATTTGAGCATCGTCTAAATCTTTATCGCCAATTAACAAACCATAAGCCAATTTGTTTTTAAGCATTTCCAAGCCAGTGTCGGCGTATTCGATGTTTGCTCTTTGTGCGATTGCTTTCCAAAGCTTCATCCACTTGGTGAGTTCTTTTACAAGTGAGATTTCTTCACCAAGCTCGTTTTTATAGACATAGCCAACACCATGCCGATAATCCAATCTGCCGATATTTTTAATGGTCTGAATTAATCTATCGATTGTTACGAAAGAATCATGCTCACAAATAAATGCTTTCAATACAACGCCCAAGTCAACATAATCAGATTTAGCTTTTGGCTGATACTTCTTATTTCTCTTTTTCATTGCACTACCTTGCCGAATTATCCAAAGCACGATTGTTCGCTTGTTGTGTGCGCCAAATTTCAACCTTCAATCGTGCTGATTCAATCTGCCAGCGGAGCGCTTCTTCAACTTCAACCGCCTCGCGCAAGCCGTTTAGCACTTCCAAATATTCTTCATGAGCATAGGCATACGCTTCTCGATCACCAATCGTTCCGCTTGATGGTTTTTGGTAAAGGATCGCCTTTTTGCTTTTTTTAAATTCTTCAAGGTAAACACGAGTCGCTTTGGCTTCGGCGTACCTTGGAGCGTTTTCGTAAATAAACTCAATTGCTTTTTGTGGGTTAATTTGATCCATAACGCTTACCATTCAGGAACATCAATTTTGTTGTCATCTACAAAAATCATGCAAACAACTATTGGAAACGCCTTCATTACGCAGTAAATTGTTTTAACTATTTCCATTTTGCCGTGCCTTTACATTTGCAATAATCGCCGCTTCAAGGTTCATTCTTAGTTCGTGTTCTTTTTGATATTTACCGTTTAGCAACCAAACACAAACAAACAAGCACCCAACAATAAAATCCTTTCTTTCCCAGCTACCGAAAAAAATTCCATCTCTGAAAAATGTAAAAAAAGCCAACAACCCTAACGCAAAACAAACTAACCAAACGTATTTTTCAAATAAATTTCTAACCATTTTTAACCCCTTTGCTCGTTAAATTTTCTAGTCACAACTTCTTTCAACTGCTCAACATCAAACCCACTTTTTTCGATCATTTGAAGCCGAACTCTCTTATCGTTAATGCTTAAAATTAACCTTGCTCGGCATTCGATACATTCGCGGTATGATGTCGCGCCACCTTTGCACCAATGTTTTTTCATGATTTCCTCGGCACATATCCGGCTGGATAAGGCTTGTTTGCTTTAATTTGCCAGTTGTCAAAACCGTTACCACGCATCTTCCGGCGAATCGTTGCACACTGTGAAAGTGATAGTGGTTTCGGCAACTTGTAATGCCCTTCTTTTTCCAATCGCACCAAGCGAGGTGTATCAACGTGCAATTTGCGCTTTAGCTCTGCACGCGATGCATTTTTGTTTTGAGCTAGGTAATTAACAACCAAGTCAATGACTTCTTTATCTGTTTTCGGCTTACTCATTTTTGGCCTTTATAATAAATATCCTAAACTTTTCATAAAATCCACGGGATGTTTTGCGTGTTTTCTTTGGTTACAACTTGGGCATAAAAGCTGTATATTTTCATCTGTATTTTTCCCACCTTTTGCAAGAGGCATAATGTGATCTAAATGGTATTTTTTTAATATTTCTCGGCAACAAGCGCATTTGTTTTTTTGTAGTTTGATTAACTTTGTTAAAAAATCTTTTGAAAGCATTTCATTTTGACCATAAATCAATGCCCTTCTTTTTTGTCTATAAACCCTAACAATTTCCTTGTTTTCTTTTCTCCAGTTTGCAACCTTCTTAATAATTTCATTTTTGTTTTTTTTGTAATACAGACTATTGGTAAGTGAAATTTTTTCCTTTGTTTTTTCTTTATGATTTTTTATTTTTTCTTTATTTTTCTCTCTATATTTTTTTTGTTTTTCACAAATACTTTCTTTAAAATTTTCGTTATATTCTTTATTTTTTTGTTTAATTTTTTCCAAATTTTTAAGAGCGTATTTTTTATTTATTTCACGAATTTTTATTCTGTTTTCATCCCTGTACTTTTGCTTTGAAAGCTTTAAAGCAATAGGATTTTTTTCTGCCCATCTCTTTTTATTCAAATTAAGTTTTTCTTTGTTTTCATGTTGATATAAGGCCATACATTTTTTGCATGTTTTTCTATAACCAATGCCTTTTGGATTTTTATAAAATTCTGATTCATCCTTTTCAGATTCACACTTTTTGCAAAAAATCATTACTCAATACCTTTACCTTGATAGAAATTGCAATCATCTCCAGCTCGCCAAAAATCTTTCCATATAACTCTGTACCCGCCTTCTAAATAACGCTTACATTGATCCCTATAGCCACAAACCTTCGTTCCGTCCGGCGATTGCCCTTTGCAAAATTCGTATGTACTAAGTGATTTTGGTAGGTCTTTCATACTGTGACTTCTTCCTTAATTTCTAACGCTTCTTTTGCAAAACGCACGGCTATTTCGGGATAGTTTTTCGGCGTTTCTAAAATCTTCCTAGCCCATGCTCTGTAATCTGTTTTAGGTTGAATTGATTTAGCAACGTAGGTGTTTAGTTTTTCCATGTTGGCTTTATTCGCATCATGATCAATCGGCTTTGGTAAAGCTTTGTAGTCAATCGGTTGATGTTGTACTTTGCATTGCATGACAAAATCATCAAGACTTGGCGTATTTTCATAAACGTGGTCTAGGGCGTTTTTTAATCGCTCTTTGCTCATGCCACCTAATCGTGAAGCCCATACGCGCTTTGCGTTTTCAATGCCCTTGTCTTTCCCGTCATCGGTTGTTTCGCCAATGCGGAATTTATTTAAAAACGTATTGCCAAAACGACCATGCATGTGCATGAAAATGTAATCGATTGTTTTAGCTTGCAATGGCTCTTGGTTCATCTTCCACCTCAACGAGTTTTAAATTTGGTTGCAAATGTTGCGTGTTTTCTTCCGTGAAAATTGATTTCGCGGCGGCGTTAATGCCTTGTTCGTAAGTTGATTTTGATTTACTGCTAGGAATGTTTTTCGTTACATACTCTGCTTTAAACCCAGCCCATGAGTTTTCACAGCAATGCTGTACTGCTTGCAAAAATGTGATGTTGGCTTTTTCGGCTTCTCGCTTAGTTGCTGAAATAACTGACTCAGTAATGACCATCCGCTTGGCTTTTCTGATCTTCATCCAATCGTCAATCAAGCCATCAGGTAAACTTTCAGCCTCAAGCAAAGCGCGAGGCGTAATGTTTTTAATATGGTTATTGTTTCTTGTTTCTTGTTTCTTGTTTGGTTCAACGGTTGTTGAACGCTCGTTCAACGGTTGTTCTCCACCACTAAGTTGTTGTTTTATTTTACTTTTTCTTGCTTCTGCACTAGCTTTACCAGCCCTTGATGCCTTCTCAAGCTTGTTGTTGTATTCCTCAATTTCACTCATTGCACGGACGTTGTGCCACCCATGTTCACCCTTTGTGAAAAACTCGTTCAACACCTGTTCAACATCCGTTAAACATTCGTTCAACAGCAATATTCGCGCTATTTGTCTGATGTCTAGCGGCAGTGGTTTTTCGTGCAAATAAATCCAATCCAACATCCGGCGATAGCAAATATCCTCAGTCAAGGATAAGTGGCGCGTGTGGCTTTGGTAATCTGCAATGTTGAATTGGTAATAGTGCATTTAAGCCGCCTTATCCATTTCCTTGGCTAACGAATATCTCTTTACATGGCATTTCTCGCCGAATCTGTTTGTTACGGCAACCCACTCACTAACGATGATGTAACCATCTTGCTTCAGTTCAAAGATGCGAGTTCCAAGCTGAGTTATCCCTAGCTTGCTGTAAGCCTGTAAACTTGTTATAGAACCGCCGTCCATGAAATGCTTTAAAAGGCGCTCTGTTTGAGATAGCTTCATAACTGTTCCTTAACCAATTTTGCTAACATAGAAACAAAGTTGTGCAACTCTTGTGTTGAATCGTGTGTAGATTCCGCACGTTGGTTTTGCAATAATTCTTCTTGTGCAATGCGCCTACGATCATCATTTACCAACCGCCGCAAATACGCGCTTTGAGAAACGCCTTGGCGCTTTGCTTCATCGCGCACAAAAATATATTCATCAGCCAAAACCATGGCAACTAATCGAACGTCATGGTTATCTTTCGGCTGAAGCAAGGCTTCAATCGGATGAATTTTTGTCATTTAAAACCCTTTTTAAGCGGCATCTTTCTGCAAAAGTTCAGGCCAAATTGTTTGCCATTCATCGGGAAACAATTCTTGTCGCGTCACTAATCCATTGGTGTGCTTTTCAATTAGCGCACCATACTTATGAGGAATAGGTCGTGTTTTATTTGCCCACATTGAAATATCAGGTGGATAAACACCAACATCGGATGCCAAGCGAATGGCATTACCTCTTCCATGATTTATATATTCTAAAAGTGTCATGAGCGTTAATTTAGCATGGCGCTAATGGAAATGCAATAGCATTGCGCGAATTTACTTTTTAGCAGAACGCTATACATTGGCAATATGAAAACTATTGATGAAATTCGCCGCGATAACTTAAGTAGCCTTATTAATCAGGCAGGATCATTAGCATCTTTTTCTGAAAGAATTGAAAAAAACCCATCCCAAGTTAGTCAGTGGAAAAACGCTTCTTTAGATTCAAAGACAGGTAAAAAAAGAGTGATGAGCAATTACATTGCTCGTGAATTGGAGCATAAACTTAATCTTGGTACCGGATGGATGGACACGCCACATGATGAAAATAATGGAGAATTAGAACAAGAAGCTGAACAACTTTATTTATTGGATGAATTAACAAATGAAGAAAACAGTTTAAAAATTGCTGGCGTTAAAATTAACTCACGAGAAAAAATGCTTTTTGAAATGTTTATAGAACTTTCTGAAAATAGTAAAAATTTTGTAGAAATGTTTATCAACAAAATACATAACTATGAATACCCAAAACCAAGCAAAACCAACCCTGCACCAAAAGCAAAGAAGAAAGAAAAAGAAAAAATTAGATTGGACTAAGTTCTCTGAAACAGCAAAGCCAATTAATTAATTAGAAGTTTCAAAACAACCGCCATTCGGCGGTTTTTTTTCGTCCTTAAATCCTAAGTTTTCAATGATTATAAAAATGAATAAAATATTTTAGCGCCATGCTATTGACATTAATTTAGCGTGGCGCTAAAGTTACACATCCCGCAAATTTATGCGGCATTAAAAAGGTGAATAAATATGTTTAATTTATTTGAACAACAAGCCAAGGCAATTGAGTCAGTTAAACAACTGACTGAAACACCTAAAAAGCGCAAACAAGTAACTTGTTACTGTGAAGCGTATTCACACCCACACCGTATGCACGGCGGTCAATGTAACGGCTACCAACCAAAAGAAACTGGCTACACCAGCTTGGAAACATTGGAAAAAATGTCAGGCATGACAGCAAAGGATTTCAAATGAAGTTCAGAGGAAAGGAGTTGGCTTGTCACATCGACTATGTGACAAATGGTAAAGACAGCCAATATGGGATTGATG
>JBEBBH010000264.1:0-2659 GCA_041158485.1 Bacteroidota bacterium
GAAATGACTGCTAAATTAAACGACGATGTGGTTCAAGGTTGGAGAGATTCTATTCCGTTAAAACGTGGTGGTACTCCGGAAGATGTTGCCAATGCGTGTTTGTTCTTCGCGTCAGACATGAGTGCTTATGTTAGCGGACAAGTATTGAATGTTTGCGGAGGAATGCTTACTTAATTAGAATTACGAATTATAAATTACGAATTAGGAATTCTAATCGAAATAATTAAATGACGACAAACACTGTTTTACTGATAGTATTTTCATTAGGAATAGCGTTTGCTGTGTCATTTTACCAATATCTGTATAAAGCCAAAAGCCGGTCGAAAGTGACTTTGCTTTTGGCTTTTTTACGTTTCTTTTCGGTTTTTGCCTTGTTAATTTTGCTGATCAATCCGATTATTTCACGTAAGACGATAGAAACGATTAAAACGCCTTTGCCAATTGTTATTGACAATTCGGCTTCTATGGCAGATTTAAAATCGGATAAAGAGGCTTTAGCATTATTTGAAAAACTCAAAGACAACTCGGCTTTAAATGAGAAGTTTGAGGTTCAAACGTACCAATTCGATACCGATTTTTTACCTTCGGATACTATCGATTTTAAAGGGAAACAATCCAATATAGATGTCGTGGCTAAAAACCTAAAGAACATCTACAAAAACCAAACGTTTCCAACTGTTTTAATCTCCGACGGTAACCAAACTTCGGGTGAAGATTATGTTTTCGGATTCAATCCTGATAATAAAGTTTTTCCTTTGGTAGTAGGCGATACCACGACTTATTTGGATTTAAGAGTGGCACAACTCAATGTAAATAAATACGCTTTTCACAAAAACAAATATCCGGTTGAAGTTTTTCTGAATTACGCCGGCACCAAAAGCCTAAATGCTACTTTTAAAATTACCCAAGGCAATACAGTTTTAAATGAACAAACGGTTGCTTTTTCACCTTCCAAAAAATCGGCGACCTTACATGTATTATTGCCCGCTGATAAAGTCGGACTCCAACTTTTAAAAGCGACTGTTTCTTCTAAAGAATCGGAAAAAAACAGTTACAATAATACGAAGAATTTTGCCGTTGAAGTGATTGACCAAAAAACAGCCATCGCTTTAATTGCCGACATGGCACATCCTGATTTAGGCGCCATAAAACGCAGTATTGAAACTAATGCACAACGAAAAGTAACGATTGTTAAGCCAAATCAAATCAATAGTTTAGAAGATTACAATGTTTTAATTCTTTACCAGCCGACGGTTGCTTTTAAATCAGTTTTTGAGAAGAATGACAATGCGAAAATCAACACTTGGATTATCACGGGTAATGACACAGATTTTAATTTTCTGAATCAAAATCAATCGCAATTTGCATTCAAAATGAGTTCGCAAAAAGAAGACTATTTGGCTTCGTTTGAGACACAATTCAATTTGTTTGCGCTCGACAATATCGGTTTTGAACAGTTTCCGCCTTTGGAAAATCCCTTTGGTACCATTACTGCCAATGGGAATCTTAATGTATTGTTATCTTCTACCATCAGAAACATTCCAACCAATCAGCCTTTACTGGCTTTTAGCGAAACCCAAGGACAACGCTCGGCGTATTTATTCGGAGAAAACATCTGGAAATGGCGCGCAGATTATTATGTGAATAAAAAAGATTTTGTTGATTTCGACGTTTTCTTAGACAAAACCATACAGTTTTTGGCTTCTGATAACGCGCGAAAGTCTTTAGTAGTCAACCATGAACGTTTTTACAATTCCGGTGAAGCCATTGAAATTACCGCGCAATATTTTAACAAAAACTACGAATTGGATGAAAAAGCTCGCTTAACCATAGCAGTAACCAATACCAAAACCAAGCAAGTTAAAAATTTCGATTTGTTGCGCACTTCCAATGCTTTTCAGGTAAACTTAGACGGATTGACAGCAGGAAATTACAAGTTTACAGTGAAAGAACTCAATTCGAATGCCTCGTATTCCGGTGGTTTTGAAGTATTGGATTTTGATATTGAAAAACAATTTGTGAATCCGGATTGGAATAAGTTAAATCAATTGGCAACTCAAACCCAAGGTAAAGCTTATTTGGCCAATCAAACAGATGCTTTGGTAAAACAATTGCTTGAAGATGACAGCTACAAAGCCGTTCAAAAAACCATAGTTAAAAAATCGCCTTTGATCGATTGGATTTGGTTGTTGGTATTGTTAGCGGCTTCATTGGCGACCGAATGGTTTGTGCGCAAGTACAATGGTTTATTGTAATTGTTTCTTTTTGTTAAAGCGATTTTCTACAGCAATTACTATTAATATGCCGGCGAGGTAAGCCAGTATATCTTCCCAAGAAAATGAAGTTCCTATTACCGTTTTTGCCACAGTATTGTGTTGTAGCTTCAGTTTTTCTACGATATTGATATATTGCAAAATTTCTAAGCAGAAAGCGAAAAGTAAAACTAGGACAGCTGCCTTGTGAACAGAGATTTTGACCAACGATTTGACAAAGCAATAAATCAGGATTACTACCAAAACATCTCCCAAATACGGACGAATAAATCGATCTTTGATGAAAAGCGCAATGGCTACTTCAATCAAAAATAAAATGACGGTTAATCTGAAATAAATCTTATTGAAATGCCACATGAACCCTAGTGTGTTTTACGAGTAATGGA
>JBEBBH010000265.1:0-10614 GCA_041158485.1 Bacteroidota bacterium
ACAAAGCCGATAAAAAGGCGGATGATAAAGCCGTTAAAATCCCCAAGAAATAGTTGCCTTCGACATTAAAAATTATATACAAGCCCACTACAACCAACAAGCCGAAAAACAACTCATAAGGTACTATTTTCTTTCCGTACAAAATCGGCTCTAAGATAGCGGCAAATAAGGCTCCGGTTGACAAACAGGCCAAAGTGATGGAAACGTTTGAAATTTTTATCGCATGAAAAAAAGTAAACCAATGCAAGGCAATGACCAATCCGGAAAACAAAAACTGCATTAAAATTTTGAAAGGAACGCGCAAAGGCAACTTTTTATAGTAAAGGTAAATCGCAATAAACCCTACAGCAAACAGCATACGAAACCACACCAACGGCAAAGCATCCAAAGTAATCAACGCACCTAAAACAGCGGTAAATCCCCAGATGAAAACAATCAAATGAAGGTGCAAATAGCTTTTTAAGTTATCGCTTGGCATTCCGCAAGAGGTAAAGTGCTAAAATGCCGAAGACAATATTGGGTGTCCAAACGGCTAACAAAGGTGGCGCGGTAGATTTTTCGGCTAAAACACCGAATACTTTGTCTAAAAACACAAACGCAAAAGCCAAAACGATACCGATAGCCAAGTTGGCTCCCATTCCGCCACGACGTTTCATGGCTGAAACCGCAACCGCGATAATAGTCAAGATGAAAGCCGAAACCGGTATGCTGTATTTTTTATACAATACTACTAAATAGGTATTGATGTTAGAAGAGCCGCGTGCTTTTTCCTTATCTATAAACTTGTGCAATTCGTTAAGAGGTAAGGTTTCGGCTATGTAAACCACAGGCGTTAAATCTTCTAAATCAAAATTGAAAACGGTATCTTTTCGCTCGGCAGTTTCAATGATATCGCCCATTGCTCCTACTTTGCGTTTGGTAAAATTAAATAAGGTATAATTTTTCTCTTTCGGGTTCCATTTGATGCGGTTAGCAATGAGCTTGTATTTTAGTTGATCACCTTCAAATTTCTCCATGGAAAAATTGTAAGCCGTTTGATTGACTTCTTGAAAATTACTCACAAAAATATATTCGTCTTTACTGATTTGTCGAAACACATCGGAATTGTCTCTGACTTCATTTTGACCATTACCGATAAGGTATTTGTAACGGAAACTTTTGAAACCGGCACTGGCACTCGGCACCAAAAAAATACTCATAATTAAGGCAAAAACAGAAACGATAGTAGCGCCAATAATATAAGGCCGCATAAAACGACTAAAGGAAATTCCGGAACTCAAAATGGCAATAATCTCGGTATTGTTGGCCAGCTTAGAGGTAAACCAAATCACTGACAAAAACAAAAAAATCGGGAATAACAAATTGGCAAAATAGATGGTAAAGTCGAGGTAGTAAAGTGCAATTTCTTTAAAAGGCACTTTATTTTCAATCATTCGATTCACTTTCTCCGAAACATCAATCACGATACCAATAGGAATAAACATCAGTAACATTACAGAAAAGGTTACCAAGTATCGTTTTAAGATGTATTTGTCAATTATTTTTAACATCGTTTTGTTGTATGTTGTGGATTGTATATTGTAAGTTGCTGTTCTTTAAACCTAGAACTTACAACTTAGAACCTACAACTTTATAGCCTTTGACTCATTTGTTTCACCATCATATCTTTCCACACTCTGAAATCACCGGCTAAGATATGTTTTCTGGCTTCACGAACCAACCACATGTAAAATCCGAGGTTGTGAATAGTAGCAATTTGTTTTCCTAAAAACTCATTAGCGGCAAACAAGTGACGCAAATACGCTTTGGTATATTCGGTATCTACAAAAGTATGCCCCATTTCATCGATTGGAGAAAAATCGGCTTCCCATTTTTTATTTTTGATATTGATGGTACCATTAGCGGTGAACAACATACCGTTTCTGGCATTACGGGTTGGCATCACACAATCGAACATATCAATCCCTAAAGCGATATTTTCTAGGATGTTAATAGGCGTTCCTACACCCATCAAATACCTTGGTTTATCTTGTGGTAAAATGGCGGTTACGACTTCCGTCATAGCATACATTTCTTCTGCCGGTTCTCCTACTGACAAACCTCCGATGGCATTACCTTGCGCACCGGCATTGGCAATATATTCGGCTGATTGTTGGCGTAAATCTTTATAAGTACTCCCTTGAACTATGGGGAAAAAAGTTTGGTCATAACCGTATTTCGTCGGTACTTTTTCCAAGTGTTTAATACAGCGATCCAACCAGCGATGCGTCATATGCATCGATCGTTGGGCATAGCGATAATCACAAGGATAAGGTGTACATTCGTCGAAAGCCATGATGATATCAGCACCAATAGTACGTTGGATTTCCATGACATTTTCGGGGGTGAATACGTGGTAAGACCCATCGATGTGTGACTTAAACTTTACGCCTTCTTCTTTAATTTTTCGATTAGCCGATAGTGAATACACTTGGTAGCCACCGCTATCAGTTAAAATATTTCGGTCCCAATTCATAAACTTATGCAATCCTCCTGCTTTTTCCAAAATATCGGTTTGCGGACGAAGGTATAAGTGGTAGGTGTTTCCAAGAATGATATCAGGATTGATTTCTTCTTTCAATTCGCGTTGGTGTACGCCTTTCACAGACGCAACGGTGCCAACAGGCATAAATATCGGGGTTTCAATTACACCGTGATCAGTGGTAATACTACCGGCACGGGCACTTGAATTAGGATCTTTGGCTAATAAATCAAATTTCATAAAACGCTTTTACAGTCGGCAAAGATAAAAGATTTCAGTTTCAGGATTTAGGATTTAGGATTTTATTTAACAGAGTGCCTTATTAGTCCGATGTGATGAACAACTTTATTGACAATCCTTTAATAACTTGTTTTAAAATCATTTGCCTTCCTATAAAATTAGAAGTACTTTTGAGGCATAATTATACATCCATTATATAATGTCAAACACACAACATTTACAAGATTTTACAACCCAAGTCAGAAGAGACATTCTTCGTATGGTTCATGCCGTAAATTCGGGACATCCCGGAGGATCTCTGGGTTGCGCAGAATTTCTCACTGTATTGTACCAAAACCAAATGCAACGCAAAGCCGGATTTGATATGAACGGTATAGGAGAAGATTTATTTTTCCTTTCTAACGGGCATATTTCACCTGTTTTTTACAGCGTTTTGGCGCGTAGCGGTTATTTTCCGGTATCAGAATTGGCTACTTTCCGCAAACTAAACTCTCGTTTGCAAGGCCATCCTACAACTCACGAAGGCTTACCGGGTATTCGCATGGCTTCGGGTTCTTTGGGACAAGGTTTATCGGTAGCTATTGGTGCTGCACAAGCCAAAAAATTAAACGGTGACCAACACTTGATTTACTCACTGCACGGTGATGGCGAATTGCAAGAAGGTCAAAATTGGGAAGCCATCATGTATGCTTCCGCTAAAAAAGTGGACAATTTGATCGCTACGATTGATTACAACGGCCAACAAATTGACGGTTCTACGGATGACGTCTTGAGTTTGGGGAATTTAAAAGCCAAGTTTGAAGCTTTTGATTGGGACGTTTTAGAAATTACTGAAGGTAATAACATTGAAGCCATCAAAGCCGGTTTAGCAGAAGCGAAAAGCAGAACCGGAAAAGGAAAACCGGTATGTGTATTGATGCACACTGTTATGGGGAATGGCGTCGATTTTATGATGCACACACACGCTTGGCACGGAAAAGCTCCGAATGATGAGCAATTGGCTAATGGATTGGCACAGAATGCTGAGACTCTTGGAGATTATTAAGTAATCAGTCGTTGATCAAATGAGACAAATTCTCTGGATACTAATGTTCTTTTGGGGACATACTATTTTTTCTCAGGAATATCATTTTGATTACGGGTCTACTTATGAATACCATCAACAAGAAAATGACACTTTAAAAGAAAAAATCATTACCCTTGGAAATTCTACAACAGAAGATTACATTTTAAGAATCTACATCAAGAACGACAAAATACGGTATGCATCTATTATTGATTTTACCAAAAACGAAGATTTTGAAATTCATAACATAAATGAAAAACTAGAAATCGATAACAGTCTTGTTATTCAAAAAGGAAGACCATTAAAAATTATCAACTGCGAAGATTATACTAATAAATACAACGTAGAATACGTAAAGGTAAATGGTGTTAAAGTCATAAAAATTAAAAGATACACAAATAAAAAGAAGAAAAAAATTATAAATGAATGCATCATTTATACAAAACCAACGAACATAACTAAGAATCAACATTTCAGTTTTCCACAATTGATTTTTCCATTACGATGTGCTAAATTTAAATTAGAAAACGAAGATTTATTTAGTGAAGTTAATTTTATTGATGATAATAAAGAGTTACACTTTTACAAACTAATTGATTTCAGAGCCATTGATTTCAAAATAAAACTTTAAAATGAAAAAATATACAAATACAGGAAGTAAAGATACCCGTTCCGGATTTGGAGCAGGAATGACCGAATTGGGACAAAAAAATGAAAATGTGGTGGCGCTTTGTGCCGATTTGATTGGCTCATTGAAATTTGATGATTTCAAAAAAAACCATCCGGAGCGTTTTTTCCAAATAGGAATTGCCGAAGCCAACATGATTGGTATAGCAGCAGGTTTAACCATTGGTGGTAAAATTCCGTTTACCGGAACTTTTGCCAATTTCTCTACCGGAAGAGTTTACGATCAAATTCGCCAATCTGTGGCTTACTCTGATAAAAATGTGAAGATTTGTGCCTCACACGCCGGATTAACTTTAGGAGAAGACGGTGCTACACATCAAATTTTAGAAGACATCGGATTGATGAAAATGTTACCGGGAATGACGGTAATCAATACTTGTGATTACAACCAAACAAAAGCCGCTACTATTGCTTTAGCGGAGCATCATGGTCCTGCTTATTTGCGTTTCGGACGTCCGGTTGTACCTAATTTCACACCGGCTGATGAACCATTTATCATTGGAAAAGCTATCATGCTCAATGAAGGTACTGACGTAACGATTATTGCTACCGGACATTTGGTTTGGGAAGCTTTAATTGCTGCTGAAGCTTTAGAAGCAAAAGGAATTGCTGCTGAAGTCATCAACATCCATACGATTAAACCTTTAGATGACGAAGCCATTTTAAAATCGGTTGCTAAAACCGGTTGCGTAGTTACTGCAGAAGAGCACAATATTTTGGGTGGATTAGGGGAAAGCGTTGCCAGAGTGTTAGCTTTAAATACGCCGGCTCCTCAAGAATTTGTTGCCGTTAATGACAGCTTTGGCGAAAGCGGTACACCGGAACAATTGATGGAAAAATACAAATTGAATCACCAAGCTATAGTAGAAGCTGCAGAACGAGTGATGAAAAGAAAATAATCCTTCATTATTATAAAAAGAAAAGCCGCTAAAATTAGCGGCTTTTTTTATTGATTGTGATTACAAAGACTGGATAAATGTCTTTTCTTGCCATCGCTGCAAAGCGGAATGTCAGCAAAAGGATAAGGGTCGTCTGTAAGTGGATTATTGATTTCGCTGGCTGTAGTAAAGAAATCGCCATCATCATCGATATCTAAGAAATCCGGTACGCCGTCAGCATCCGTATCGTCGGGATTGTCTAGACCTTCGTCTAAAACTTTTACATAACCATCCGGAACACCATTGATAATAGTAACAGAACCATCAGCATTTACAATAGAAGAGCTAATATCTTCTAAATATGAAGGTATCCCATCTCCATCGTTATCCACTCTTTGAATTTCATACAATTTGAAACTGAAAATCAAAGGAGAATATGACGGAATGGTACCTGAAGAATTGTTGTAATAACCCAAACCGGAAGGAATAAACATAATCCCGGCACCGAAATTACCGTAAGATAAAGTACCATCAGGATTAGCACTGTAGCTGCCTGTTTTAAACTTAGGAAATATCTCTTGCCAACCTTTAATTAATGAGGACAACGTTAGATATGCTTCCGGATTGATTGATTCTTCAAACTGTTTAAAAGTGAGGGTTTCAACTTCTTCCTCGTTTACAGTTTCTGTTTTGGTGTAAATGTAACTTCCTTTGTAGGAAGTCAATACTCTGTCTACATTACAAGGAGAACTGCTCGTTGGTCCGGATCCTTGCCGCAATGAAATATAATATATCTTGTAAGTGATATCATCTTGTGCAACATAATGTGCCTGTAAAGGATATTGTGTTTGGTTCCAAACTGAAGTTTGGGTACCGCCTTCAGGTATCTCATAAAAAGTAACATCTTGATCGTCTGTATTACCGGGGTTATTGGTTACCTCCATGTAATGAGTTTGCAAAAACTCTTCAACATTAGCTAAATCTGTCGCATACTGCTCAGCATAATCTCGCTTTGGTACTGTAGCGTTACGATCACTTGGAGTACAAGACACAATAAAAATTGCTGTAATAAAAAGTAAAGCAATTCTATAAAAATTATTCATTTTATACTATTTTTAAGGCCGCAAGATACAATATTGATTTATTTTTGTGAACTATTTAACGTTGATTTTGGAAAAAAAATGAGAGTGGATAAATATCTTTGGTGTGTTAGGTATTATAAAACCAGAAACATGGTTACAGAAGCCTGCAGAAAGAATCAAATTACGGTCAACGGTCAGGTAGCCAAGCCATCCAGAGAAGTTTTTCCGATGGACAAAATCACATTTCGAAAAGACCAAATCACCTACAGCATTACAGTATTAGATATTCCTTTGAATCGTGTTGGAGCCAAGTTGGTCGATATTTACCGAAAAGATGAAACACCGGCTGAAGCATTTGCCCATTTGGAGATGTTAAAGCTATCAAAAGAACATTATCGCAAATCCGGTGTTGGACGGCCAACCAAAAAAGACCGAAGAGATTTAGAAGATTTTGAATTCGATTTTGAACCGGAAGCATAACTAAGCACTAACATAAACTACTACACACAACATGACTAAAAACATTATTCTTAACCACCAGGAAATTGAGCATAAAATCAAGAGAATTGCTTACCAAATATACGAAACCTTTGCCGATGAGAATGAAGTCGTAATTGCCGGCATTACCAGTAACGGTTTCATTTTAGCTCAAAAAATCGGACAAATTTTACATGAAATCACTGAAAGCAATATTATTTTGTGCGAAGTTAAAATAGACAAAATCCATCCTTCCAATCCCATAACTACTTCTGTTACACCGGAAGTTTATCAAAACAAATGCATTGTATTGGTTGACGATGTATTGAATTCGGGAACGACTTTAATTTACGGTGTAAAGCACTTTTTGGAGGTTCCTGTGAAAAAATTCAAAACGGTTGTTCTGATTGACCGCAACCACAAAAAATATCCTGTAAAAGCTGATTTTAAAGGACTTTCCCTTTCCACATCCTTAAAAGAACACGTGCAAGTGGTTTTTGAACCCCAAAATGATCACGCATATTTAGTCTAAAAGTTGCTGTATTTCTTGGGCTACTGCCTCTGACGTTTTCCCATCAACCAACACATTATGGGTGGTCTGATGGTAAAAATAACTGCGATCGAAAAGGTGCTTGGCGATATACTCTTTCAACTCATCTTCTGATTTATCGGAAACTAATGGTCTTTTATTACGCTCTGACAACAATCGCTTATACAATTCGGCAATAGAAGCCTTTAGATAAATAGAAGTAATACCTTCTCCATTTAACATCAAATGATTGTTCGCATAACATGGCGTCCCGCCTCCCGTGGCGATGACCAGTGAGTTGGGATTTTCCAACCATTTCTTTAACTCGAGATGCTCTTTTTTTCTGAAATAGATTTCGCCATGTATTGCAAAAATTTCACTAATGGATAGATTTTCATTTTTTTCGATGGTTTCATCCAAATCAACGAAGGCAATTTTCAATTTTTCAGCCAATATTTTACCAATAGTCGACTTCCCTACTGCCATATATCCCACTAAAACAATTTTTACCATCGCAATAAAACCTTATAAATTAAGCCCTTACAGACCATCCTTGAAAAAAGGCAAATTTATAGCAAATTTGCTTTGAAATATAAATAATAAGGTCTTATATTTGCACCCGCATTCAAGAAATGAAATTGACTCGATAGCTCAGTTGGTAGAGCACAACACTTTTAATGTTGGGGTCCTGGGTTCGAGCCCCAGTCGGGTCACAAAAAGTTGTTCGCCAAGCGGATGACTTTTTTTGTTTACGGCCACGTGGAGAAATTGGTAGACTCGCCATCTTGAGGGGGTGGTGTCGCAAGACGTGTCAGTTCGAATCTGATCGTGGTCACACTTTAAATTAGAAAACACTCTTTAAGGAGTGTTTTTTTTTCGCTATTCTCCCCCATTCTTTATCTATAAATACACCTCAAACAAAAGTATTTATGTAAGTGTTTTTTCAATCTATTACTCTTTTTTTGAAAGTTTTAGCATAAAAACAGTTGTGGTAAATTAATTTTACTAATTTTGTTTAACTAATTTTAATAAAAGATGAACAACATAAAAAGTGTTTTTAGTATCAAAGACTTAGAAAACTTGTCCGGTATTAAGGCACATACAATCAGAATTTGGGAGAAAAGGTACAATGTGCTCGAACCTATGAGGACAGAAACCAATATCCGAATGTATGATTTGGAGAATCTTCAAAAGCTATTAAATATTACGCTGCTTCACAATCACGGCTATAAAATTTCGAAAATTTCAAAACTATCGGAAGATAGAATTCCGCAATTAGTGAATGAAATCATTTCTGAAAAAAGTGCTAAACATCACGCCATCAGTTCGTTTAAATTGGCCATGATGAATTTTGACCAAGCGTTATTTTTCAACACTTACAATAAATTACTTTCAGAAAAATCATTCCGTGACGTTTTTTATGAGGTTTTCATTCCACTAATTCAAGAGCTTGGGCTATTGTGGCAAACCAACACCATCAGTCCGGCACATGAACATTTCATCACTTACTTAATCAAACAAAAAATTCTAACCAATACCGAAGTAGTTCAATCTCAAGAACCCACAAGAGATGACAAAGTATTTGTGTTGTATCTTCCAGACAATGAGGTACACGAACTAGGCTTGATGTATTTAAATTATGAAATACTGAGCCACGGTTACAAAACGATATACTTAGGAGAAAGTGTACCCGCTGAAAGTTTGAAAGATTTGAAAAAACACTTTGACAACATTGTTTACATTTGTTACACGACTGTAGAACCAACAAAATCAGAAATCAATGCTTATGTAAAGCAACTGCAAACCGAAATCATGGTGGATTCTTCGAGACTTTGGCTTATCGGTCGCATGATTGAACACGTAGACCCCAAATTAGTATCAGAAAAAATCACTACCTTCAACACCATTAAAGAATTAGTAGAATTTATCTAGACAAATATTTTTTTATTGTTTAACTTTTTTCTATTTTTGTTAAACAATATGAGAAAGAAAATTAAAATAATCGGATCCGGTTTTTCGTCACTAGCCGCTGCTTGTTATCTTGCACAACAAGGTAACGAGGTAACGGTTTACGAAAAAAACAGCACTATCGGAGGCAGAGCTCGTCAGCTCAAAAAAGAAGGCTTTACGTTCGACATCGGACCAACTTGGTATTGGATGCCGGATGTATTTGAACGTTTTTTTGCCGATTTTGGTAAAAAACCTTCAGACTACTACGAGCTCATCAAATTGAATCCGGCATATCAAGTGTATTTCGGTGTGAAAGACTTTGTTACCATAGCCGATAATCTCCCTGAAATTATCACCGTTTTCGAATCTATAGAAAAAGGCAGTGGTGCCAAATTGGCGGAATTCATGAAAGAAGCCCAAAGCAATTACGATATTGCCATCAAAGATTTGGTTTATCGCCCGGGCATTTCACCATTGGAATTGGTAACTTTGGAAACGGCCAAAAAAGTCAATCAGTTTTTTGGGAATATTTCCAAAGACATTCGTCGCCGTTTTAAAAACACCAAATTGATACAAATCCTGGAATTTCCGGTTTTGTTCTTAGGTGCAAAACCTTCAGACACACCTTCTTTTTACAGCTTTATGAACTTTGCCGATTTTGGATTGGGCACTTGGCATCCTAAAAATGGTATGTACAGTGTTATCCTAGCCATGGAAAGTTTAGCCAAAGAATTAGGGGTAACATTTCACTTGAATGCCAATGTCGAAAAAATAATGGTGCAAAATGGAACGGCTGAGGCTTTGATTGTAAACGGAGAAATCGTTAAAGGAGATGTTATTTTAAGCGGTGCCGATTACCATCACAGCGAAAGTTTACTGGATGCGCCTTACAGAGCTTATTCTGAAAAATATTGGGACAAGAGAACGTTTGCGCCTTCTTCCCTATTGTTTTATGTAGGTTTTGACAAAAAAATTGAAAACGTAGAACACCATTCTTTGTTCTTTGATGTAGATTTCGACAAACACGCAGAAGCCATTTATGATTATCCACAATGGCCTAAGGAACCTCTTTTTTATGCCAGTTTTCCGTCGAAAACAGACGATAATGCAGCGCCTGAAGGCAAAGAAGCCGGTATTTTCTTAATTCCGTTAGCTCCTGGATTAAAAGACACTGCCGAGTTGAG
>JBEBBH010000266.1:0-9307 GCA_041158485.1 Bacteroidota bacterium
AGATACCGGCGCGGTTTGGCATCGACATTTCCAACATGATTTCATCGGATTGTAAGTTGGTCAACATTTCCGATAAGAAACGAGAGTTAAAGCCAATTTGCATGTCATCGCCTTGGTAATCACAAGTCAAACGCTCTTCTGCTTTGTTTGAGTAATCAATATCTTCTGCTGAAATGTTCAATTCGGCACCGGCAATTTTCAAGCGAATTTGGTGAGTGGTTTTATTAGAGAAAATCGCAACACGACGCACAGAGTTCAATAAAAGCACTCGGTTAATCATTAATTTGTTCGGATTTTCTTTTGGAATTACCGCTTCGTAGTTCGGGTATTTTCCGTCGATTAAACGACAAGTCAACACATAGCTGTCAAATGAAAACGTCGCGTTAGAATCGTTATATTCAATAGTCACTTCCGATTCGGAAGCGCCTAAAATATTTTTCAAAATGTTCAAAGGTTTCTTCGGCATGATAAAATCAGCCACTTGAGACGCTTTTACATCGGTACGCGCATATTTTACCAATTTGTGTGCATCGGTAGCTACGAAAATTAAACCTTCCGGAGAAAATTGAAAAAACACACCGCTCATTACCGGACGTAAATCGTCGTTTCCGGCCGCGAAGATGGTTTTGCTGATAGCGGTTGCCAACACATCGGCAGGAACCAAAGTAGAAGACGGATTGTCTAAACTTACGGCTTTAGGAAATTCTTCACCCGGAGCGTAAGCAATGGCGTATTTACCGGAATTAGAACTGATTTCGATAGTGCTGTTCTCTTCAACAGTAAAAGTTAACGGTTGTTCAGGGAAAGTTTTTAGAATGTCTAATAACAATTTCGCCGGAACTGCAACGCTGCCTTTGCTGGTAGAATCGATTTCTAAAGTAGCCGACATAGTAGTCTCTAAATCAGAAGCCGAAACGGTTAGCGTTTTATTATCTAATTCGAATAGGAAATTATCTAAAATAGGCAAGGTGTTGCTGCTGTTGATAACACTTCCCAACACTTGCAATTGTTTCAATAAATATGAACTCGATACAATGAATTTCATTTTGTTTTATTTTTTACAAATATATCTTAAACTAACAGATTTCAAAAAGTTTTTTATTAACATTAGCGGCTGTATTTTCGCTTGCGCAAAAGGGTAAAGGCGATGCCGAATAACAATAAGATTACTATTGGCATTGCTACAGTTACGATTTGCGAATTGGTGTAATTGTCGTAGACTTTCTGTTTGTCTAACATCGGCAAATTCACTTCTTTACTTCTAATGTTAATAAGTCCGCTGTCGTCCATCAAATAATTCACGCAGTTCATCATGAACTCTTTATTGGCGTATAAATTATTGGTCCATTTATCAAAACCCAATTCTAATGGTACTCCGTTTTTGTCAAATTGGTTTTTGATGATATCGCCATCGGAAACGACAATCATTTTATTGGTCTTACCAGTTTTTTGGAAAGATGCATCTTTAAAAGGCAAAATGCGGTTTTCGTACATCGAATGAAAATTGCCTTCTAATAAAACCGCTACCGGATAATTGCCTTTGCCTTGGAATTCTTTTTGTTCCGGACGCAAGGAAACGATGTTTAAATTTATTTCTGTAGGCGTTCCAACTAAGCGTGATACTGGAGAAGATTGTAATAAAACAGTTTTTTTGATATCGTTGCCCAAAAGCTCAATCGGACCGGCAAAATCGAATTTGATGCCATCCAAATTAGTTACTATCGGGTTTTTGCTGGTTGGGTAAATTAAAGGCGCATAAAACCACGGATATTGCGTGTATTGTGTGGCGCTTCCTTGCTCGCCGGTGGCCAAAGCAATAGGGGTGTTTTGCAAATCGAAAATCAAATCCGGCTTCATGCGAATCCCGTATTTGAAGAACATATCGTTCAAGCCTAAATCTCTCGGAAAGGCTAAATTGGCGCCCGATTCGTTGTACAAACTGTCCATTTCCATCGCAACTTGATCCACCAACCAAAGCGTTTTACCACCGTTCATGATATATTGATCGAGGACTTGTTTTTCAGCATCGCTAAAAGCTTCGGTAGGTTTGGCAATGACGGCCAAATCGTATTTTTTGATGTGCTCCAAAGTTCCGGTCGGATTGGTAGGTACTGAGTCAAGTGTGAAAGGCGCAATAAAATAATTTTCTCTAACCGATTTGATGAAGTCGGCTATATAACGATCTTCCAATTCGCCGTTGCCGTTCAGGATAATCACTTTCTTTTGTTTCTCTTTCGCCACCGTGTTGATTGCGTTGGCAAAAGCGTATTCCAAGTGTTGTACCGAACTCACTACTTTTTCGGCTGTAGAAGCGCCCATCATGTTTTTAAGCAAAGGCACTTTGACCGATCGATCTCCGCAAGTAGCCACAGCCCAAGGGAAAACCACTTCCTGAGTTTGCTGTCCTTTGTCGTTTACGGTCACATTTACCGGAGTTAAACCGCGCTCTAAGAAAGATTGAATGGTCGCGTCGCGCTGTTCTTCTTCCTCCAACGGGTTGACAAATTGGAAAATAACATTTGAGTTTTGTGCTTTGAATTCTTCCAATAATTGTTGGGTTTCCGTTTGCAGTTTTTTGAATTCACCCGGAAATTCGCCTTCCAAAAAGACGTCAATGTACAATGGTTCTTTTACTTCATCTACAATGGTCAAAGAGGTTTCGGAAAGGGTGTATCTTTTATCCGCCGTCAAGTCAAATCGGTGAAACACAAAATGACCGGCAAAGTTGAGCACGATTACAAAAAGTACGGTGAGAGCTATGTTCTTGAAGTTGTTTTTCGGCTTACTCATTACGATTTCAAGGATTTTAATTGGTATACGGTGAACGACAAGAATACGAAAGCAACGCTGACAAAATAGAGGATATCACGAGTGTCTAAAACACCTCGGGCCATACTTTTAAAGTGGTAATCCATACCGAATTTGGCGACCAAATCTTCAAAACCACTAACGTAATTCGATAATCCTTCAAAGCCGTAATAAAATAAAAAGCACAGCATTACCGCTATCAAAAAAGCCACAATTTGATTTTCCGAAAGGGTAGAAGTGAAGATACCGATGGCAGTGTACGAAGCCACTAAAAACAACAATCCGAAGTACGAGCCCATAGTGCTGCCCATGTCGATATTGCCTTCGGGTGAACCCAAGGAAGCAATCACATAAACGTAAACTAAGGTTGGCAGTAAGGCGATGACAATCAATAAAAACGATCCTAAAAATTTACCGTTTACAATTTGCCAAATCGATAAAGGTTTGGTGAGCAACAATTCGATGGTGCCTTGTTTTTTTTCATCCGAAAAACTGCGCATCGTCACCGCCGGAATGAGGAAGATTAAAATCCACGGCGCTAAAGTGAAAAACGGACTCAAATCGGCAAATCCGCTTTGCAGGATATTGTATTCTCCATCAAAAACCCAAAGAAAAAGGCCGTTGAGCAGCAAAAAGATGGCAATTACCAAATAACCAATTGGTGAGCCGAAAAAGGATTTTATTTCTCGTAATGCGATTGATTTCATATTTTTTTTATGGGTTGTAAGTTGTAGGTTTTATGTTGGGCAAAAGTAATCACTTACAACATAGAACTTACAACCTACAACTATTTTAAACTTACTATTTTATCTACACTCCACGCTTCCGGTTTGCCGTTGAATAATTGCTTGGTAAACGTCCAAACTTCATCGAACAGCACCGATTGGCGGTAGTTTTCCAAATCTTCTTCAGTTTCCCAATAACTGTAAGTGAAGAAAATTTCAGGATTGTTTTTGTCCTGATACAATTCTAAGAAACGGTTTCCGGGCGCATTTCGTATTTTTTCTTTGATTAAATTGAAATTTTCCAAAAACTTCGGAATATTTTCAGCGTGAAAGCTCATTTTAACTATTCTGACAAACATTTTTCGTTTTAATTTTTAAATTCAATGGTAATCAAATCTCTGTATTGTAATCCTAAAAGCGAACTGGCGGAACCAACAGTATCCGGATTGCTTCGGAATATGGCAATTTCCAGAAAACCGGCTTCGTTGAAAAGGGCTAGTTTTTCACCTTCATAATCTTTCCAAGTGTATTTATCAGACACTACAATATCCGAATATTTAGGTAATATGGTTTTAATGCTTTGTCCTTTAAACTTGATTTCATAAGGTCGGCCTTTACCCATCTCCAAAAACAGTTTCTTGGAAATATTGGTTACAGCATTGCCCAAATGATCAATATATATAATGTAACCTTTAACTAGATTGTCTTGCGTTACTGCTTGTAATTCGGTGACTTCTTTTATCGCTTTGATTTCTTTCCCGATAACATTCAGCAAACCGCCTTTAGACAAATGACAAGCTACTTTAACAAATACATCCAAATCGGTGGCTTCAATCGGCAATCGGTCGTGGATGTTAATGGTCACTATTTTTTGAGGAACAATCTTCTGAACCAACATACTCAAAATACCGTTGTCGGCACAAATGAAGTAATGGTCATTCCATTGCATGGCGATATGTTGGTTGTTTTCGTTTAATTCGATATCAACGCCTATCAAATGCACTGTGCCTTTCGGAAAACTACTGTATGCAGCACCAATGATGTACGCGGCTTCGGCTATGTTGAAAGGATCGATGTGATGTGAAATGTCAATTACAGTAACCTCGGGATGTTCCGACAACAATTTACCTTTCAAAGCACCGACAAAGTGGTCTTTTAATCCATAATCGGTAGTTAAGGTAATTATTGACATAGATTGTTTATAACTTGATTGAAATTGGGCTCAAAAATAATAAAACCTAACCTTTTAATTGATTAAATTTGGATACAAAGCTAACAATTCTCCAACGATTTTTTTAATTTAAAACTACTGCTTTTGAACGAACGTATCATAGAATTACACGACATCGCTCCAAAAGAATTTTGGGGCGCCCAAGACACTCATCTTGAAACCATTAAAAAATACTATCCTAAGCTTAAAATTGTGGCGCGCGGCACTACTTTAAAAGCGTTTGGAGAAAAAGAAGAGTTGGATGAGTTTGAAAACCGTTTCAACCGATTGATGCTTCACTTTACGCGATATAATAATATTGATACCAATGTTATTGACAGAGTCATTCAAAGCAATTCAAGCGAAGAGCAGCGCATGCCGGATCACGATAAAATTTTGGTTCACGGTTTGGGTGGAAAACTTATTAAAGCCATGACACCCAATCAGCAAAAACTGGTTGAATTTGTAAACAAAAACGATATGGTGTTTGCGGTTGGTCCCGCAGGAACCGGGAAAACATACACCGGAGTGGCTTTGGCGGTGAAAGCGTTGAAAGAAAAGCAAGTAAAGCGAATCATTTTAACACGTCCTGCTGTGGAAGCCGGAGAAAATTTAGGTTTCTTACCGGGTGACATGAAAGAAAAACTCGATCCATACATGCAGCCATTGTATGATGCGTTACGCGATATGATTCCGCCGCAAACTTTGGAAGATTACATCTTAAAAGGGATTATTCAAATTGCACCGTTGGCTTTTATGCGCGGCAGAACTTTAGATAATGCTTTTGTAATATTAGACGAAGCGCAAAACACGACGCATTCCCAAATGAAAATGTTTTTAACGCGTATGGGGAAAAATGCAAAGTTTATCATTACCGGAGATCCGGGACAGGTAGATTTACCGCGTCGCACTATTTCCGGATTAAAGGAAGCGTTATTGGTCTTGAAAGATATCGATGGTATCGGAATCATTTATTTAGATGACAAAGACATTGTAAGACACCGATTGGTGAAAAAGGTAATTGATGCTTACAAGAGTATTGAAAATAACGATTATTAAAAAAAAGCCCTGTTCAGCAGGGCTTTTTTAATGGATTAGATTTTGGCGACACCAATCTTTTAAGTCCAAACAATTCAATAAAATAGGCGCTTTGTAGTTAAAAACTTTTTGATTGTGTTCCAATCGATTTCCATCGTATACGCTATAGAATTGATTGCCGATTTTTTGCATGTCTAAATGGTGCATCCCGGCATTGAATTCTTTGATGTCTTGTTGCGATTGTAATAATAAGTGCTTTTCTTTTCTGACACTGTATGTTTTATTGTCAAATTTCAGTCGGTAAATAGAAAGTCCGGAACCATATCCTTGATGAAGGCTTTGTACCGGTAACAATAATCCGGATTTGTCGGCGAATATTCTACCGCCCGGTCTCGATTCTGAGCCTTCCATTACAATAGGTCTGGAATGTAAGGTCCAATTGCCTTGTAATTTATCTGCTGTGTATAAATGCATTTTAAAGTTTTTGTCACTGCCAACCAATATTTTTAATGTATCGGAAAGGTAGATAGTCGGGTCTTTCAAGCGAGTATTGGCTATGAGTGTATCGCAAACTTTCCAACCAAAAGGAAATTTATCGGCTTTGTACAGTAAGACATGATTAGAGCCTTGACTTTCCGGCAGCATGTAAAATTCATTTTGGTATTTAAATACTTGAGGATACGATAAATGAAAACGCTCTTTTAAAACTGTGCCTCGGTATTGATAATGTTGGCCATCTTTGGAGGTTAGTAATCCAATAACCGCATGGTAGTCATTTATTTTTTTGTGTTCAAAAAACAAGTAAAAGGAATCTTTTTCTTTTAAGAAAAAAGGATCGGCTATAAATTGCGTATTGCTAATTTGCTTTTTAAGTTCCTCAAAACTGTAGATTTTATTTTTCTTGAAGTTATGACATTTCGGATAAGTCGATGAAAAGCCAAACCCAATAGACCAAGGACCACCGGCAGGTTTAAAAAACGGAATTCGGTGATTAATGATTATAATAATTACAATACCGAGTATCAATAAAAGAGAAATAGTTTTTTTGGTCACTTGCGACTTTATTCTTGATTTTCATTGCAATAATATAATTTTTTTACAAAATTTGGTCATCTGTTGTCTATCACTTTAAAACAAATTACTTTTGCACGCACAACAACACAACACTATGAACACAATAACAACTACCAATTTCCGGTTTCCCGGTCAAAAATCTGTTTATCGCGGGAAAGTTCGAGAAGTTTACAACATTAATGATGAATTATTGGTCATGATAGCCACCGATAGGCTTTCTGCTTTCGATGTAGTCATGCCCAAAGGCATTCCTTACAAAGGCCAGATTTTAAACCAAATTGCCACCAAGTTCATGCAACTTACGGCCGATATTGTTCCAAATTGGTTAATTGCTACACCGGATCCAAACGTGGCGGTTGGTCATTTGTGCGAGCCTTTTAAAGTAGAAATGGTCATCAGAGGTTATTTGTCCGGTCATGCCGCACGAGAATATGCCAGCGGTCAAAGATTACTTTGCGGTGTTGCCATGCCGGAAGGATTAAAAGAGAACGATAAGTTTCCAACACCAATTATAACACCGACCACCAAAGCTGATAACGGTTCGCATGACGAAGACATCTCAAGAGAAGCCATATTAGCAAAAGGAATTGTTTCTGAAGAAGATTATCTGGTTTTGGAAAAATATACCCGAGCTTTATACCAACGCGGAACAGAAATCGCCGCTGACAGAGGTTTAATTTTGGTAGATACTAAGTACGAATTCGGAAAAACCAAAGACGGTAAGATTGTTTTGATTGATGAGATTCATACGCCGGATTCTTCGCGTTATTTTTATGCAGAAGGATATCAAGAGCGTCAAAATAATGGTGAAGAACAGAAGCAATTGTCTAAAGAGTTCGTAAGAAGATGGTTGATTGAAAACGGATTCCAAGGGAAAGAAGGTCAGCAAATTCCCGAGATGACAGAAGAATATATTGAGTCAGTTTCTGAGCGATACATTGAATTGTATGAAAACATTATTGGAGAAGCTTTTGTTAAAGCTGATATTACTGATATTCACGACAGGATTGAACAAAACGTACTTTCCTTTTTAAAAGGATAAGTACCACACTATACAATTGACAAAGCCGCGTTTTTAACGCGGCTTTTTTTATGCATCGTGTTAAAATTATGTTATTATCGGTTTGTAATGCAACGAAAGTTTGGCTTTTGTCGTCCTATAAGTCAAATAAACTTTTAGAGATGTTAATAAATCGAAATCATTTGTTTAGCGGTATTACTAATAAATTCAGTAGCACTACTGTTGTAGTTGGATTGGTGGTTTTTCAGCTGAAATATGGTTTACTTGTTGAAAAACAATTGTTTACGACACCGCAAAAGTTAACATTATGTTAAATTTAAGTACTATGCAATACAAGATACCTTTTTTTAGATATATATTTGCATAGGATATTAATAACAATAATAAATCATCAATCAATAAATCATCAATCATTATGAAATCAACAATCACATTTTTAAGTCTTGCTTTGCTAACTATAAATAGCATTAAAGCAAATGAATTACTCGTTCAAGAAGTAATGCAACAAGAAACAGCTACAATTGCTGTAGTAACAAACCAACAAAGCGATAGCGCTTGTGATAGTACTATCGCTTTAAAAACTAAGGAAGAAGCCAATACAGGTGACAACGCTTTTTTCAATCCGGAATCAGTACTAAAAGTTTCTCCCAACAAACCAATCGATCAAGTTGTTAAAGAAGACATGTTGGTAACCGAAGCTCAGGAAGAAGTTTACCAACCCTTGTGTATTGAAATGTCTGTTCAAGACAAAATTCAGGAAGACAACCAAATCATTGAAAGCAACATCTCTGAAGAAGTTTTTCCTCTGGATTTCGAAAAAATCAATCGCACTGCAGCCTGCATCAAAATTAATTTGAACAATACGGCTATACCGGTTGATATTAAATTGTAGTTTTTTTGGGTTAATTAGTCTACAAATGAAAAAGCATCCTAATAAGGATGCTTTTTTTATGTTGGTTTATTTGAAATACGAAAAGGAATCGTTGTTTTCAATTTTCAGTAAACTTTCGTAAATCAGTTTGATCACATTTTCCACATCTTCTCGGTGAACCATTTCAACTGTAGTATGCATATAGCGCAATGGCAATGAAATCAAAGCCGACGGAACGCCGCCATTACTATACGCAAAAGCATCTGTATCGGTACCGGTTACTCTAGAGGTGGCGTGTCTTTGAAACGGAATCTTTTTGTCCTCTGCCGTTTGTACAATCAAATCTCTCAAAGTATTGTGTACCGCAGGTGCGTAAGCAATTACCGGGCCTTTGCCCATTTCCAAGTCGCCTTCAATTTTCTTTTCGATCATCGGAGTAGAAGTGTCGTGGCAAACATCAGTAACAATAGCTACATTGGGTTTGATGGTTTTGGTAATCATTTCGGCACCTCGCAAACCTACTTCTTCTTGAACCGAATTGGTAATGTAAAGACCAAATG
>JBEBBH010000267.1:0-2883 GCA_041158485.1 Bacteroidota bacterium
AGGATGTTCATGTTATTTTCTTAAAATGTCAACCGGATCCACATTGGCGGCTTTCTTCGCCGGTATATAGCCCGCAAAAAAGGTAATAATCAATCCGATGACTATGCCTTGTACAAACTTCTTCGTTTCGTAATCAATCGGAAAATACCCAATGTCGCCACCAACGTAAACGCGTTTCAAGAGTGTGATTAAAACAGTGGCCAAAATCACGCCGCCAATGACACCCATTACGCCGATAGAAACAGCCTGAGTCACAAAAATCCGAATCACATCTTTGCCTTTAAATCCCATAGCTTTCAGAATGGCGATGTCGTTTATTTTTTGGGAAACCGTCATGTTCAATATATTGTAGATACCAAATCCCGCCACCAGCAAAATGGTGAGTGAGACGAAGGTGATAATCATCTTTCGCATTTTATTGGCGGCCATCAAAGTTTCGTTGGCTTGCTTCCACCCTTCGGCTTTGTAGCCACAGAGCGCTTCTATTTTTTGGGCCACTGCTTCCGCATCTTCGGGATCGGTTATGTTCACATTGATGTCGGTTATATAACTTGTTCCTTCTTTTAGCAATTGTTGCGAAGCCGAAATATTGATATAAGATTTAGTCTTATCCGTATTGGAATTGTTGGTTTTAAAAATACCGATGACTTTAAAAGTACGATTTACACCCTTGGAAGACGTTAAACTGAGGTTGTCATTGACTGCCAAATTCATCTTAGCTGCTATACCGCTACCGATGACAATGCCGTTCGGATTGGATTTAAGCAACTCAAAATTGCCTTCCACCATAAACGATTTGATATTGTACATCAAATTGGCTTCATCGGGTTTGATACCTACAGCAATACCTGAGATTTGCGATTTCCCGTTGTTGTAAAAAACATTCGAATTCACCTGAGGCGTAACCACAGTCACTTCTTTTTGCTTGAGTATGGTTTCGATAACCAAGTTAGGATTGATGATGGTATTGTTTACCGGTACTACTTTGGGATTGATAATGATAGGCGTTGCTTGCTGCTCGTGCGATAATGGCTTGCTGATTTCATCATCTTTGTAAACGCGAATATGACTGGTGGTTTTAAAGATAGACGCGTTCGAACTCTTATCGAAACCTACCATCATGCTGTTCATAAAAATGTAGATGGACATACCCAAAACCACGCCCAAAACCGCCACAGCAGTGAGCTTTTTGTTGGAAACGATATACGTCTTAGCGATAACCGAATTGATATTCATGACTAAGGTTTTAACGGTAAGAGTACATCGGTTTCAGATAGTCCGTCTAAAACTTCAACATAATCGGTAGAGATGATTCCTGTTTTCAAAATCACGTTTTCTTCTTTGCCCTTTACGTTTACTTTGTTCCCAAAGCCCATATAGTTTCGTGGAATGAGTAAGGCATTTTTCTTTTCGGCCACGAGGATATTGGCTTCCAATTGGGTGCCGAATAAAGAATGTGATAAAGGTTCGTTGAAAGTAACTTTGCAAATAAAGGATTGCGACTGTACATCAAAAGCCGATAAAATCTCGGCAACCTTACCGTTGTATACTTTCGATTTCTCGGTGTTGAGTTTGACATAAACGGTTTGCCCTAATTTGACTTTACCGATACTGTTTTCGTCTACATTAAGTACTGCTTCCACTTTTTGTTGGTTACCAATCGTCGCAATAATATCGCCTTTCTTAACGTAATCGCCTTGGTTCTTGAACTTTTTTACTACGGTTCCGCTTTCTGCCACTACAACCGAGTTGTAACCTTGCAACACCTTGTTATTTTGGAGTTGCGCTTTGGAGGCAATGAGTTGTTGTTGCGCTTGTTGCTTCAATAAATCGTATTGTTTTTGGAGTGCTTTTACATTGGCCAATGAATTCTTAGCCGTCAATTGCGCATTTTCGTATTCTACTTTAGAACCGATATTATTTTGTTGCAAACGCTCGTATCTCTCAGCTTGCTTTTTATCCTGCAGGTATTTGCTTTGAGCGAATTGGATGTTTTGTTCCAATTGCATCAAGGCCGGCGCATTGTCCGTAACGTTTTGATTGGAAATTACCAGTTGTTCCTGAGCACTTTCGGCGTTGACCTCATTGACTTTATTATCAATGGATGCAATGACCATCCCTTTGGAAACGGGTTGTCCGACTTCAAAAACCACTTTTCCCAACACGCCGTCGGTTTGGGCTATGACATTGTATGAATCATCCCATTCCAGTTGCCCGGAAGCAAAAACCAGCTCTTTTATGGCTTGGCGAATGGGTTTAACTTCTTCGTTTTTTCCACAGGAAAGAAACAATAAAACGAGGCTTAGTGTTGCAAACTTTTTCATGCTTTCATTAAATTAAAATTGGTGGACATGATGGCGTTACCTTGTTGGATTAAGTCGATTTGAAATCCGGAGAATTTCCACTTCAGCATCATCATGCGAAAACAACCTACGGTAATATGCACCATATCGGGTGTCGCCAATTCGGTATTGAATTCCTTTTGCTGTTTTCCTTCTTCAAAAAGCCCGAAGATTAATTGGGTTTTGTAATTCACCAATTGCATGATGGCTTGGTTGATTTTTTCCGACTCGTCGAACAAGCCTTCCGATAAAATCGCTACAACAAAATGTGGATTTTGTGCAAAAAACTGAAACTGACTGTTGAAAACCGCTGTCAACTTGACCGAAGCTGTTTCTTCACTTTGGACTATGGCTTCTAATCGCGCTTTCATCGAAGCAGCTAAATGTTGCAACAACAAAACAATGATGTCTTCTTTGTTGGAAAAATGCCTGTACAAAGCGCTTTCGGAGAAACCCATTTCTTGCGCCAAGTTTTTGGTGGTAAGACCTTTAATGCCGTTTTCCATCAACAATTTACCGGCAGAAGCAATAATTTCTTGTT
>JBEBBH010000268.1:0-3625 GCA_041158485.1 Bacteroidota bacterium
AATTTAGGAAGAATGGCTGCAAGGAAACTAAATTCGATGTCAAGATAAACCGTAATCAGCGCTCCTATGATATACCATTTTACTCTTTTCATAATCAAATAGAAATTAAGTAAGATGGTGGTCATAATCATGCAAAGTACAATGGCCAAACCATAAGCATGTTCCATCGCACTTGATTTTTCAAAGTACCAAACGATTCCGATACAACCTAACAAAAGCAACCAGTTAATGGATGGAATATAAAGTTGACCTTTTAATTCTGTAGGGTATTTTATTTTTACTTTAGGCCAAAAGTTCAAGCGCATGGCTTCGTTGATTAGGGTAAAAGAGCCGCTAATCAAGGCTTGTGAAGCAATAACAGACGCTAGAGTAGCTACAACCACACCAATAGGTTGGAACCAATCGGCCATTATCAGATAAAACGGATTACCGTCTTTACCACCCAATTGTTCTAAGGTTTGGCCTTCGTGGCTAATAAGATAGGCACCTTGTCCGAAATAGTTCAATAAAAGCATGGCTTTTACAAAAATCCAGCTGATTCTGATGTTTTTTCGACCACAGTGTCCCATGTCAGAATAAAGGGCCTCGGCTCCGGTAGTACAAAGGAATACAGCGCCTAATACAAAGAAACCTTCCGGGTGAATTAACAACAACTCGTAGGCGTAATAGGGATTGATTGCGTTGAAAACGGAAAAATCATTCATTATTTGCAGGGTACCTAATATCCCCAACATTGAAAACCAAATCAACATCATAGGAGCAAAGAACTTTCCAACTAATTTGGACCCGAATTGCTGAATGGTAAAGAGTACAAACAAGATACAGATTACGATTATCTGTATGGTCTTGGTTTCCATAGCGTAGAAATTATTAATCCCTTCAACAGCCGCGGAAACAGAAATAGGAGGTGTGATGATTCCATCAGCCAGTAAAGCACTTCCTCCAATTATCGCCGGTATGATTAACCATTTAATTTTAGTTCTTTTTACCAAGGCAAAAAGCGCAAAAATTCCACCTTCGCCATGGTTGTCAGCACTCAGTGTTATGATTACGTATTTGATGGTGGTTTGTAGCGTAAGTGTCCAGAAGACGCATGAAATTCCTCCTAAAACAATGTCTCTTGAAATTTCATGAACGCCAAGTATGGCCTTCATTACATACAGCGGAGAGGTTCCGATGTCTCCATAGATAATTCCTAATGTAACAAGTAATCCTCCTATGGAAACTTTGCTGTGAAGGCTGTGGTTATGCGCACTCATAATAAAATGTTAAAGAGTGCAAATTTATACCTTTTTGAAATATCTGATTCTTTCACAGTCAATTATTTTTAAAAAACAAAAGGCATCGCCTGAACGATGCCTTTGCTAACAACTAAACTATAATTATAAAACTCAACCTCTGCGGTTTTCTCTGACGCCGTTATTGCCTCTGGAGGAGCCACTTCTTTGGCTTGACATTTCTCTTTGTCCTCCGGAATTACTTCTGGGTGTCGACATTTCTCTTGGTGCCGAATTACCTCTAGGAGCTACAGCGCGAGGTGATTGACTGGCCAATTCACGAGCCGGAGCTTCGTAACTTCTTGGGTTGTTTCTTGGCGAGGCTTGCGGTGTATTCATGCTTCGCGGTGAGTCATAGGATTCCGTAGTTGCTCGAGGTGTTGCTTTGGGTTCGTTATAAACTCTTGGCGACTCATAACTTCTCGGTGTATTTCTTGGCGAAGCTTCAGCAGTATTTCTTACTCTCGGACTTTCATCGGTTCTTACTGCAACTCTTGGTGATGCTTCTTGTGCTCTTACGGTTCTTGGCGATTCATTTCTCCCTGGGCCATTGCCTCTCGGACTGGCATCAACATAATTACCTCTTGTACCTCTCGGATTAGCCGCGTTATCAGTTCGGTTTCCTACCGTTCTGATGTTTCGGTTTTGATCCAATTCGTAGCGATTTGCATATCCACTGTTGCGGTGTTGGAAGGAGCGGTTCGGATAGCGTACTTCGTAACCATTGCCTCTTCTTCCGCCACGGTAGTAGTTGTTGTATACTACTCCACATCTTCTGTAATTCACATAATTGTAGTGGTGGTGTAAGTTGATGGTGATGCCAATATGATTTCTATAACGGAAAATCGGCCAAGGTGACCAAGCATAATAGTAACTAGGGTAGTAGCCCCAATACCAAGAAGAGCAGTACGGACGATAATTGCCTATCCAAAATGAGGTGTAAATGACCGGTGTGTAAGCATAAACAGGCTCGTAAATATAATTAGGCCCGTACATGTAAACGTCACCAACTACTTGTACTTGAACCTTGTTGTTTCGGTCGCGTTCCACTTCTACAGTAGCAACGTCCTGATAGGTATCTCGGCCCAAAACCGATTGGATTACAATCAAATGGGTATTGCCTTCCACGGTTTCAATCACGCGCAAATAATCCACTTGATTGTCATTGTTCAAATCCAAATTGGAAATCTGAATTTCCGGATTATTTAATCTTCTTTCAAAATCGGCTAAATCTCTAGAGTCGCCAAAAATGGAAGCCACTGCTCTTAAATCTAAATTATCACTGATTTCAGCATTATAAGCTGAAACTGTTGTTCTGTCTTGAGCAACCATAGTAGTTAGGCTCAACAGCGACAAAACCGATCCTAGTATCATTTTAGTTTTCATAATCTTATGTTTTAAAGTGGAATAGTTTTTTTTGAACTTTCCAATTACTGTGCCATAGGATTTTTTTCTGCTTTTTTAACGCAATCTTAACTGTTTTAAAAATTGTATATTCGCTCTAAATCCGTGAATTGCCATGACAAAATCAATTTTACCCGTTGCCTTTTTTTTATTGTTGTTTCCTTTAAAAGTCAAGTCCCAAGTTTTTAAATCGGTTACAGTGGACACTGTTTTTTCTGAAACTATCAGCATCAGAGCGCTATCGTTTTTAAACAATAAACTTTATTTTGCGGGTAACAAAAGCAGGGTTGGATTTATATCGGTAAATGGAGAAAAGAACAAAACAATGGTAGTAACCGATTCAACTTTGTATGAGTACAGGAGTTTGGCTACCAACGGAAAGTATGTTTTTGCTTTGTCTATTGGTAATCCGGCTCAATTATATCGTTTTTCATCCGATTTGAAACAGAAAGTTTTGGTTTATCAAGAAAAGCACGAAAAAGTGTTTTACGATAGTATGCAATTTTGGAATGAAAAGGAAGGGATTGCCATTGGAGATCCAACCGCTGATTGTTTTTCCATTATCATCACCCGAGATGGCGGCCAAACTTGGGAAAAATTGTCGTGTGATGTATTGCCTAAGTTGATTGATGGCGAAGCAGCTTTTGCAGCCAGTAATACCAATGTAGTTTTGAAAGGCAATCAAACTTGGGTGGTTTCAGGTGGAAAGAAAGCTCGTGTTTTCCATTCGCCTGACAAAGGGATATCTTGGGAAGTATTTGAAACACCGATACTACAAGGTGAAGCCATGACCGGCATTTTTACGGCTGATTTTTACAATGAACAAATTGGTTTTATTGCCGGAGGAAACTATGAAAAACCAATGCAAAACTTTCTGAACAAAGCCATTACGACTGACGGCGGGAAAACCTGGAAATTAGTAGCTGAAAATCAAGGTTTCGGAT
>JBEBBH010000269.1:0-8470 GCA_041158485.1 Bacteroidota bacterium
GTATTCCATCCGGTAGACAAGTAAAGGCCGTAATGAAACTTACTCAAGTCGTTTAAATTGCTATTGGTCAAATTTCCGGCAGTAGAAACCAACTTGTATTGATTCGCAACCAAATAACTCAGCTTCACGCCAAAATGCACACGCCAAAATCGGTGATTATCGGGCGTTGCGTTTCGCCAACGAAATTCTACCGGCAAATCAACATAGTGTAAAGAGAGTTTGTCTTTAGACACGGAAACGCCTTCAGCATTTAAAATCTCATAAGTAGTGGCATTATTGCTTTCAAAAATTCCTAAATTCTGATTGTAAACCGATAACGAATAACCTAAACCGGCTGCCACAGCAAAAGTTCTGGAAGCATTTATCGGCATATCGCGTAAAAACCCAACCGAAAATCCGGGTGAAAATTTGGTCTGTTGCAAACCATCGGGCACTTTTTGTAACGTATTGTAGGTAATGTTCAAGTAAAATTGGTCCTCACGGAAGAGCGAATCAGGCGCATCAAAATCGGTTTCCACATTCTGAGCCAAGGCAATGGCTGCAGAAAACAAGAATAATAATAGGATTTTGATTCTCATAACTTGTACTAAAGTTTAGCGAATGTACGGCATTTCAACGGAATAAACAATCGTTGCTTCTTTCGCTTTTGACAATAGTCTTCTGTAAAATAAAGAATACTTACTAACCAGAAAGTGAACGGGATTACCTCCGGTGATCCGCAAAGGGAAACTGTCGTTGAAAACCTTGCCATTTACAATGGCTGTTTTCTTTTTACAGAAAAAAATCAGAAAGTGAACTTTCCATTTTTTTCTGTAAAAAGAAAACCGAAGCTTTCACTTCGGTTTTCATCGCAGAGAGGAAGGGATTCGAACCCTCGATGCAGTTACCCACATACAAACTTTCCAGGCTTGCTCCTTCAACCACTCGGACACCTCTCTAATTTTGTGGTGCAAAGAACAACAAAAAAAATGATTTATAAAAGCGTGATGCAAAATTCTTATTGCATTTCTCCACGCAAAGCGGTTTCAAATATGGTCTTGAAAACAGTAGGCGAAACATTTTGTCCTAAAAGATACATCAACTTGGTTATGGCGGCTTCTGTAGTAATATCTTTCCCAGATATAATGCCGATATTTTTCAGTTGGGTACTGGTTTCATATTGACCCATATTAACGCTTCCGCCTGAACATTGGGTAACGTTTACCACATGCAATCCTTGCTTGATAGCTTTAGTCAAAATATTGATAAACCAATCTTCAGTAGGCGCATTACCGGAACCATAGGTTTCCAATACAATTCCTTTTAAATTAGGCGAAGACATGATGGCCGACAAGATATTTTCGTTAATACCGGGAAACATTTTGACAATGACCACATCGTCATTTAATGATTTATGAACCACCAACTTTTTGTTGGATTGCTTGGATAAGATCACATTCGGATTGACATTCAAATGCACACCGGACTCGGCCAATGGCGGATAATTCGGTGACGTAAAAGCATTAAAATGTTCAGCACTGATTTTTGTAGTTCGGTTACCGCGGTACAGTTTATATTCAAAATACAAACAAACTTCTTGAATCACCGGTTTGCCTTTGTGTCGTAACGACGCTATTTGAATGGCGGTAATCAGGTTTTCTTTGGCATCCGTACGCAAATCGCCTATAGGCAATTGAGAGCCTGTAAAAACCACCGGCTTAGCTAAATTTTCGAGCATAAAGCTCATGGCAGAGGCGGAATACGACATTGTATCGGAACCGTGTAAAATGACAAAACCATCAAAATCGTTGTATTTCTCTTCGATGATAGTCGCAATTTGAACCCATTTGTCCGGACTCATATTAGACGAATCAATAGGCTTGGCGAAGGAAATGGTTTCTATTTCACAATCCAGTTGCTTGAGTTCGGGGATTTTTTGCAGCAGTTTCTTGAAGTTGAAAGCCTTGAGCGCGCCAGTTTCAAAATCTTTCATCATTCCGATAGTACCACCGGTGTAGATGAGTAAAATATTGGGTTTAGACTGCGTTTTCATACTTCATTTTATTGACTACCGGATTGGCATACATTGCTAAAAAGCCTTCTACCATTTGCGGATTGGTTTCATCAATACGCATTTCCAAACGTCTTTCAAAAAGCGATTTTTCGTTTTCGGTGTAAAATGCTTTGAATTGATCCGTTTTAAAAAGCAAATCGTAAGCGATGTAATTGGTAGGCCACAGTTTGTAAGTCTGCAATATAGCATCGTCTACAACCTGAGCCAAAGCCTGAATTTGCTTATTGCCATTGTCGAATTCACCCGCTATTGTATCGATTTCATTCGTTAAAACTTCGCCAACGTGAATGTGAATGCGTTTCTTTTGTCCAATAATCCCGCTTAAGAGCGTAATAAAATCTTCGTTCTTGTCTTTGATGTATTTTTCCGCATTGGCTTCGGCCATAAGTTGCGGCATTTTTAAAGCATCGGTCGGGTCGTATTCGTAGGAAATCGATACCGGAACAATTTTCAATTTCTTGAAATAATCCAGCATATTAGCTTCATCAGAAGCCATCGCTAACATTTTTAAAACACCGGTATGTGTGGCATCGTTTCCGTCTTTGGTTCTGCCTTCCCTTTGGGCAATCCATACCGAACGGTTTTCGCGCAGTAGCAACTGACCGATGTACTCCGACATCAATTTGGAACTTTCCAATAATTCTCGGGGTGGCAAACCGCGTTGCACTAAAAAGTTACGGTTGAGTTTGGACAAGGTTTTCAAGAAATCCTTTTTGACCAAATTGTCGCCTATAGCCGAAGCCGTCATAACCAACCCGTGTTCGTGCAGACAAACGTTCAACAATGAGGTGTCTAAAATAATATCGCGGTGATTGGAAATAAACAAATACGAGGTATTGGGCTCTAATTTTTCAAAACCCGAAGTAGAAAGGCCGTCCGAGCTTTTCTCTAAAACTTTCTTGACTGCCTTGTAGGCGAAATTAATTTGAAAATCGCGAATGGAATGCGTGCGCTTCAACTGTTCTTTCCAAACCGAATCGTCTTCGTTTTCGTAGGCGAAATTCATCAACGCCTTCATCATCGGATGATTTATCGCTGATAAAATGGCTTGGTTTACCTCAGCATCATAATAAGGTCGGATAGCATCAAACTTTGACATGTTGGTATAGGCTTGTTTGTAGAACAAATGAACAAAAAAAATCTCAAATGCCCGTTATAAAATGATTAAATCCCGAAAACGACTTTGGAATTTTCAGTCGTTATTCGCGCAATTTCCGAAACCGGAAGTTCATAAATTTGGGCTAATTTTTCGGCAACCAATACGGTATAACTACTTTCATTTCGTTTGCCGCGATACGGTACCGGTGCTAAATACGGCGAATCGGTTTCCAATACAATATGTTGCAAATCGATTTCTTTTAAAAACTGGTCGATTTTCCCGTTTTTAAACGTGGCCACACCGCCAATACCTAACTTCATGTTCAAGTTGATTGCGCGTTGTGCCTGTTCAAAGTCGCCTGTAAAACAATGAAAGATGCCGAACAAATCGGCCGATTTTTCACTTTCCAGTACTTCAAAGACTTCTTCAAAAGCGTCTCGGCAATGGATATTGATACCTAATTGGTGCTTTTTGGCTAATTGAATTTGACGGCGAAAAGCTTCTTGCTGAATGGCCAAAGTAGTTTTGTCCCAATACAAATCGATTCCGATTTCGCCTATGGCTTGGAACTTTCGTTTAGATAATTCGGTTTCCACATGCGCTAATTCTGCCTCATAGGATTCCGGTTTTACATAACACGGATGCAATCCCATCATTAAAAAAATGTTTTGTGGAAATTGCGCTTCCAACGCATACATTTTTGAGGTGTAAGTCGAATCGATGGACGGAACAAAAAAACGGGAAACGCCGGATTTAATGGCGCGTTGGATCATTTCGATTCGGTCGTTTTCGAACTCTTCGGAATACAAATGCGTGTGGGTATCGGTAAAAATCATTGGCATTAAAGGCACTAAGTTTCTGAGCTGCTAAGGTACTAAGTTTACAGAGAATTTTCCAGCATAATGGAATTTAGATTACTTTTGGAAACCAATTGAAAGCTATGAAAGACTTGCAGGAAGTACTAAAAAAAGAAAAGTACAAAAAGATCAATTTTAAAGTATCTAAAACCCAACATTTGCTCATTAAAGCCAGTATTAACGGTGTTACGGGCAATTTTATTTTAGATACCGGTGCTTCCAACAGTTGTGTCGGTTTTGACAATGTAGACTTTTTTAATCTTACCGCCGGTAGATCGAAAACCAAAGCCGCCGGAGCCGGAGCTACAGGGATGTTTACCCAATTGGCTAAAAATAATGATTTAAAAATAGGAAGTTGGAAAACAGCTGGTTTTCACTTAATCATCTTCGATATGACGCATGTGAATCTGGCGTTACAACAATACAAAGCCAAACCCGTTCACGGTATTATAGGCGCTGATGTTTTATTGGAAGGTCAAGCCATTATTGATTACTATAATCATTGCCTGTACCTGAAGTAAAGTGTTTCTTCATGGAATAATACGCCAAAATCGTACTGAGTAACATTAAGAAACCTCCCAAAATAAAAGGCGCTCCGGGCAATTGAAACGGCGCTTCATCGTGGGTGAAAAAATAAAACGTGTTGGTCATCATGGGTGGACCTAAAATAGCTGAAGCACTCATCAAACTCGCCAACGTCCCTTGAATTTCCCCTTGTTCGTTAGCCGGTACTTTTCCGGAAACTTCCGATTGCAAAGCCGGTCCGGCGATACCGCCCAAACAATACGGCACTAAAAAGGCAAACATCATCCAACTTTGGGTAGCAAAAGCAAACAGCAACATTCCGATAGTGTACAGTGATAAACCCAAATAAATACTTTTCTGGTTACCCAAACGCGGACTGGTAAATCGCACCAAACCGCCTTGAACAAGACCCACCAAAAGGCCAACTACACCCAGTGAAATGCCAACCATTTTTTCATCCCAACCAAAGCGATACATGGTAAAGAAACTCCAATTGCTGTGTACAGCGTGCGAGCCGACATACAATAAGAAAATGGCTAAAATGAGTCCGATTAAAGAAGGGTATTTTTTCAAATTCAGTAAGGCACCAATAGGATTGGCTCTTTTCCATTCAAAGGCGCGACGGTTTTCTTTAGACAACGATTCAGGCAAGATAAAATAGCCGTATAAAAAGTTAAGCAAACACAAAACAGCTGCAGCATAAAACGGTACTCTCGAACCATATTGCCCCAACAAACCGCCAAGCACCGGACCAATGATAAAGCCCAAACCAAAAGCAGCACCAATCATTCCGAAGTTTTTAGCGCGATTTTCCGGCGTGCTCACATCCGCGATGTAAGCAGACGCTGTTGTAATACTGGCTCCGGTTAAACCGGCTATGATTCGGCCAACAAAAAGCCAAACAATGGTTGGTGAAAAAGCCAACAACAAATAATCCAACGCAAAGGCAAAAAGCGAAATTAAAATAATCGGTCGGCGTCCGTATTTATCACTCAAATTCCCTATCAAGGGCGCGCATACAAATTGTGTTATTGCATAGGCAAAAGTCAACCAGCCACCGTATTTGGCCGCTTCACTGATATCGCCATGAATCAACTCGGCTATCAACTTTGGGATTACCGGAATGATGATGCCCCAACCGGTAATATCGATAAGCATCGTAATAAAAATAAAGCCTATCGCAGCTTGCTTTTTGTTTTTTTTCATAGTTTATTTTTTGGGCGTGTTCTCGTCTGATGACGAGACCGTGCTGTTCGCAGTACGCGGTACTTGCTCCCATCACTCACGCAAACAATATCTTAACGAGAACTTGTGCAAGTAAATGAAACTCTGCTTATACCTGACAGCAACCGGCTGTCCTCCCTTTAATTTCAAATCTAACGCATACTGCAAAGAAACAAAAATTCCAGTTTAGAAGACAAAACAGGGTTTTAATTATGGTTTTGAAAAATCAGAAACGCGACCGTGACCTATAAAAATGCGAAACCCGACTTCTCAGTCGGGTCGCAAACCACAATTATTTTAAATTAAAGACTTTCCGATTTCTTAATTCAAAAAACTTTCAGCCTTCATTCTCATTTTGAATTTTTATACTACGAATTACTTTTCCAATTTCAACCAGAAATAGTCGTTCCATCCTTCGATAAGTCGGGTTGGATCTGTATTTTTAGATCGGTCTTGTTCAGCAATCAATACTATTTTTTTGTCTTTAACCGTGAATTTGAAAATTCTTGGTTTGGCTTCACCTTCAACGGTTAGTTCAATTCTGTAACTACCATCAGTTAAATCAGCAAATTTAATTTCGCCCGGTTTGCCTACCAATTTGAACGCACATTGAGTCTCGTTCCATTTGGCTTGCTCTACTTGAGCCGTGTTTGGACCGTTACCGTAATGTTGCGCATACAACTTGTTGTCTTTGAACATATTTACCGACCATTTTACGCTTTTGTTTGTTTTTCTGCTGTTGGATGGATTCGGCATAAACTCTTCGTGCGTCAAGTAAAAACCAAAAAGAAGATTTCCGGTATCGGCATGATTCAAATAAGCGAAATTATTCCATGGACCACGAACCACATACATTTCATTCATCGCAGCATATGCATCATTATTGGTTAATTTTACCAATTCAAAGTCAAAGGAATAAAACATTTTATCACCGGCATAAAAATCCAAACGATAATTCCCCGGACCCCAATCTGTAATAAATGATTCTGAATGTCCTACCCATTCTCCGTTACGTTGGTAGCGACTGCTTGGCTCGTTGAATTTTGTTTTCTTACCATCGTCAAAAACTTGGTTACCTGAATACTCAAAATAGTTCATGTATTGGTTGTCTTTGAACACTTTGATTCTTAAATACTCAGACTGATCCGAAATGGCACTAACTGTTTTTCCACTTACTGTTTTATTAGGAATGAAAGTCGCAGTATAACTGTTAATTGTACCAGCTGTGGTTCCGTAAAGCAATGAGCTCATTGTTATGGCCGGTGTTTGTTTGAACTGTGTCCAATCTAACTTTAACCCAGCCGGGAAACCGCCGCCGCCTCCTTTTTTGCTTTTATCGCCTTTTTTGACTGCTTCTTTTCCTTTCTCTACAGTCTCAACCACTTCTGATGCTTGGTTGGCTGTGTTTTTTGCTTTGTTTAATTTGTTTAATAATTGCGCATTAGTTGTGACAACAGAACACAATACTAATCCCAAAAGGATGGCTCTTTTTTTCATTTTAATTCATTAATAGTTTAAACGTAAATTTTTTCCAGATAAGAATGGTTATTTGAAAAATAAAATCAAATGGGTTAAGAAGAATGGACAAGAACAAGTGAAAAAGTTATTGGAATTGTGGACACAATCCACCTATGAGTCTTCACACTTGTTTACTAATGTCTTCTGACACGCTGACTTTATTTTGCTCAAAACTATTAGAAGTGTACTGTCAGAACAATTAATGTATTGGACTATTTATAAATAATCAACTGATAAATAAAAAATATTTAACTGATTATAAGATACTTAATTTTTATTTTCCAGCTTTTCAATATAGTAATTAGGAGAAAGTCCGGTTTGCTTTTTAAAAACGCGAACCAGTGTATTGGCATCCTTATATCCTACTTCTTCGGCTATGGCTTGCAACGTATATTTGCGAAAATAAGGCGCATCAACTAACTTTTGAAGCACGTAATGAATGCGCAATTCTTGGGTATATTCCGAAAAAGATTTTTGCATGACCTGATTGAAGTATTGCGATAAATAGGCCGTGTTTGTATTTAATTTTTTGGCTACAAAAGCCAACTTGAAATTCGGATCCAAATAAGCTTCTTTCTGTTCCAGTTTTTTGAGTCCGATTGCTAATTTTTCAACGAGTTCCTCGTCAAGAAGTGCCTTAGGCAGCACATCAGCAATTGCATTTTTAAGCTTTGTTTGGGCATTCTCATTCTGTTTAGACTCATTTAAATTTTGAATGATTTTTAAAAATTGATAGTGCTTTTCTTTCTGATTCTTGTAGTAGTAATAAAAACTAAAAATAACGATTCCTAATACGACCAGTATACTGAAAAGCGAAAACTTAAAATAATTCTTAGAAGCTATTATTTGATTAGAATCCGCTTTGATGACCGCCAAATCATGATTGTGTAAAAAATTTAAAGATTTCTTTTTAATCCCCTCGGTAGATTGAATTAAATCTAAACTTTTTTGGGCATAACGATAGGCATTTTTAGTGTCCTTTTTTTCATTATAACATTGCGTCATAATGTTATAGGCTATTAATAAATTTTCATTCGACACCTTAGTCTGATCATAACTTTTTATGAATTTTCCACCATAATAAAAGGCCGAATCAATTTGCTTTAAATGATAAAAACAATCGGCCATCCCTAAATCAAAGACCTGTACGGTTCTGATATGTTCTTGGATAACCGGATACTTTTTCCCTTTTCG
>JBEBBH010000270.1:0-5165 GCA_041158485.1 Bacteroidota bacterium
AAACTCCAGGATTCAGGGAAAAAAGGCAACATAGTGGTGTGCAAATTCTGCCAAAAGAAAAAATACTGCCACCAAGACAAAGCAGCATAACCCACGAGGGAAGCGATAAGTAAATTGAGTACTAAGACCAAGAAATAATTGGGCAATGTTCGGAACCATCTTCGTTTGAGAAAATAGAAAACGGTGGCTAAACTAAAATCGGAGTTCAAATACAATTGGTAGAGAATTTTACCAATAAGAAAACCACTTAAGACAAAGAAAACTTCCACTCCGAAAAAACCCGACAACACCAAAAGCTGATGCACAAAGCTGTCGCGTTCCGGAACAATCCAAACGCAATGACCTATCACCACCATCAGTATGGCAGTGGCGCGCATCAAATCGAGTCCGAAGATTCTATGAGTGTCGGAATGGTGGTTTACTATTTTATTCATTGATTAAATGTAATAAAATACTAAATCCGGATTACAATAATTTACTGATGATTTGCTCTTCCGTAATTCCTTCAGCGTCGGCTTTGTAGTTTTTGATAATCCTATGTCGTAAAATACCGGTAGCTACGGCTTTCACATCTTCTATATCCGGCGAAAATTTACCATTAAAAGCGGCATGGGCTTTGGCTGCCAAAATCAAATTTTGAGAAGCACGCGGTCCGGCACCCCAATCCAAATAGTTGTTTACATATTCCGAAGCTAAGTTGCTTTTCGGACGGGTTTTGCCTACCAAAGTCACCGCATATTCAATTACATTGTCGGCTACGGGAACGCGACGAATTAAATGCTGGAAGTCGATGATTTCCTGAGCGGTAAACAACGCATTGATCGTTGGCTTAGCATCACTGGTGGTGCTTTTTACTACTTGTACTTCCTCTTCATACGTCGGATAATCCAATTTAATAGCAAACATAAAACGGTCCAATTGCGCTTCCGGCAACGGGTATGTACCTTCTTGCTCAATCGGGTTTTGGGTCGCCAATACAAAATACGGCAAAGATAATTTATAGTTCTGACCGGCTATGGTTACCGAACGCTCCTGCATCGCTTCGAGCAAAGCAGCTTGCGTTTTCGGCGGTGTTCTGTTGATCTCATCAGCCAAAATGATATTGGCAAAAATGGGTCCTTTGATGAACTTGAACTGACGGTTTTCGTCTAATATTTCACTCCCTAAAATGTCTGACGGCATCAAATCGGGTGTAAACTGTATGCGTTTGAAATCCAATCCTAAAGCTTGCGAAATGGTATTAACCATTAAGGTTTTGGCCAAACCGGGAACGCCGACTAACAAAGCGTGTCCGCCGGAAAATATACTCAACAAAATCTGGTCGACTACATCGTCCTGACCTACAATAATTTTGGAGATTTCCTTCTTGAGTTCAATTCTCTTTTGAACTAAATTTTGAATGGCAGCTACATCAGACATTAGATTTCGAATTTATGCTGTTAGGAATTAGTTTAACAAGTACAAGTTACATTAAATACAACTGAGACACTATTTTTTCAACCAATTATTGAGAAACAAACAATCTCTGTATTCTCCGTTGATTTTGACATAGGTTTCTTTGATTTTCTCATCGGTCCATTTGGCAATGGCTTTGATTTGCTTTTCTTTGAGCGCTAAATCTTTGATTTTGATATAATCTTTGGCGTAATCCGCGGTATGCTCATTGATACGGTTAGTTACGGTGATGATTTTGTATTTTTTTCCGGTTCTCGGATCGTCATCTAAAATCGGATTTGTGATAGCACCATCTTTTAAGTTAGATACTTCACTGTATAAAGTAGGATCCATTTTGGTCAACTCGAATCGCGTGTCTTGGGTTTTCGGGTTGATTAGAGTTCCGCCATTGGCACGGGTTTCTTTCTCATCAGATAAAGTACGAGCCGCTTCCGCAAAAGTAAGTTCGCCTTTTTCAATACGAGATTTGATGGTTAAAATCTTTTCACGGGCATCTTTCAAAGCTTGGTCGGACACTTTCGGCATCATTAAAATATGACGCAATTCGACTTCTTGACCTTTGATTTTTTCTACCATAATGATGTGGTAGCCGTATTCGGTTTCGAATGGTTCAGAGATTTCACCTTCGCCCAAACTAAAAGCCACATCTTTAAATTCTTTTACAAACTGTGTCTTTCTGTTGATTTTATAAAAGCCACCGTTTGAAGCCGAACCGCGGTCGTCGGAATAAATAACAGCTCTGGTTTTAAAGCTGGAACCGGCCAACACTTCTGCTTTTATTTCTTTGAGACGACGAATTACGCGTTGTTTTTCTTCGTCGGTAATTTTAGGGATAATCACAATTTGAGCTACTTCCATCTCGGCACCAAAAACCGGTAACTCGTCTTGCGGAATCGATTTGAAGAAAGTTCTGGTTTCTTCCGGTGTAATTTCTACAGCATCTACAATTTTTCTGCGCATTTCACCCGATAGTTTGTTGGTTTTGATGATATCGAACAAATCGGTTCTGAAATCGTCTTCGTTATCTTTTTTGAAATACTGAATTACTTTTTCCATAGAACCCAATTGTTCCACCATATAAGCAATTTGCTCGCTCATTTTTTCCTTTACTTCCTCGTCTTTCACCACTATACTGTCTTGTATGGCTTGGTGCGCGTATAATTTATCTTCTAACAAACCGCCCAACATTTGACAACGACTGATGTCTTTGGTAGACTGACCTTGGCTGGCCAACTCTAAATAAGCTTTATCAATATCAGAATCCAATACCAAATAATCACCTACGGTAGCAATAATGCCGTCTACCTTTAATTTTTTGGATGGACCGGATAGTGGTTTGGGTTTGATGCTGTCTTTGATAATTTCTTGTGCATTGACAGCGCCAACGGAACAAAATACCGCTAAAACGGCTATGGCCAGTTGGTTATTTATATATTTCATAATCATTGTTTTTAATGGCATCATCGGTAATTTCTTTTTCAAACTGCTTTATTAATTCTAATTTTCTTTTGTTTAGGATAATTTCCTTTAATGTGGGTTTGATGTATTCAAATGGTGACACTTGATTTTTATCAATCACATTGGTTATTTTTATCAGATAGACATCGTTGTTCGATTGTATTTCTGCTTTTTTTCCGGGTCTGATGATTTCATCTCTGTTGTCGGGATTGATTACCGGTAGTTTGTAATATACCTGGCTCATATCAACCCAAACCGAATCATTCATAGCGAAACTTTTAAACTGTAACGCGTAGGTATCCCAGAACTTTTTGTCTTTTTTACTGTAATTAAAGAACTTATTTCTAATGGTGGCAAAGCGTGGATTATCTTTGGCAACATTGATAAAACGCAAGCGAACTAAGGTACCGTTGGTTTTAAAATTTTCTTTATTTTGTTTGTAATAGGCCTTTAATTCGTCCTCATTCACCAAAGTATCAACCGTATTTTTTACGACTTCTTCGATATAAGCCTTGGTGTACAAATCTATTTTATACTGCTTGATCAAAGCATTGTACTCGCTTTTCTTCTTATCGCTCAAATTGCGCTCGGCAGCTTCAATCAGGAGTTTCTGACTCGCCCATCGATTGATAAAATCCCGAACCAAAAGAATACTGTCGGCTTTAGACGTTCCTGCCGGAACCAGCGTAGCAATATCACTTTTGTACAAGTAGATTTTTCCGACTCTGGCTATCGATTCCGGTTTTTGTTCGGGCTTGAAATAATTACAAGAAGCGAACAAACATAAGAGTAAAAAAAAACTACTTCTGATCATTTAGGGATGCAACTGTTTTTTAACGCGCTCAAAGACATCTTGGTTGACTTTTACATTGAATTCTTGTTTCAAGTCGTCTACCCATCTTTGTTCTAAATATTGTTGGTATTCGTTGACCAATTTACCGCGACATTCGTCTAAGGTTTTCACTGCAGCCGGCAATACTTTGTCCACTTTCACCACAAAATAATATTCTCCTTCTTTAAAGACATCTGAAATGCCTACTTCAAACTTAGTGGCTTTCGGCAAGGCACTGTTGCCTTCTTCAAACTTACCGGTGTTGGCCATAACATTGACAACATTATCTACATTAAGTTTGTCTTTAATGGTTTGCGGATCGGTATTCTTTTTCAACATCGCCAAAGCTTTCTTGATGGTTTCCATTTTGGTGGAAGACAATATCGTGGCTTCTACCCTATTTTTCCACATGTGGTTGAATTTGGTCGAATTGTAAAAACCTTGTAAACCAACGGTATCGGTTTTAGCGCGTTCCCAAATCTCTTTTTCCATTAAGTCGAACAACAATAATCCGTCGCGGTATTCATCCATCACATAAGCAAAATCAGGAAATTCCGTTTCTAGGTTTTCGTCGTAATAAGCGGTCAATTGCTCGTCCAAAAATTGATTGTAAAGTTGGTCGATTAGTAAGGAAAGTGGTTTTACCTTCAGACCGGCTTTTTGCTTTTTATCCACAAAATCAAGAAACTTTTTACCTTCAATTTTTTTAGCATTGATGGTAAGTAAAATTCCGGCATAATCTTTTGCAGCTTCCGGTTGCGACCATTTTGATTCATAAAAATCAGCTGTAATCCATTTAGACAATTGGGCGTAAACTTTTGTGTCTTTTTGGTAGGTGTATTTTTTTCTGAGCTTCTCATTCAAGGAAGCTGTAATTTTTTTAGAACGATCGTCTTTACCGATTTTATTTTCCAATTCCATTTTCATTTCAGACAAGGTACGAATCGGATGTTTTTCGATTAACTTTACGATATGCCATCCGAATTCTGATTGAAATGGTTTAGAGATGTCGTTAGGCTTGGCCAGAGAAAAGGCCACTTCTTCAAATGCTTCAGAACTAAGTTGACCCGATCCGAATTTGCTCAGCAATCCGCCTTTGGGAGAAGAGGATTTGTCTTCGGAAAATTGCTTGGCTAAGTCTTCGAATTTTTCGCCTTGTTGGATTTTTTGGTAAATCTCGTTGATGGTTTTTTCCGGTTTCCCTTGATCAGTATCTTCCGGTTTCGCTTTCAAAATCATGATGTGCGCCACCGTAACCTCACCTCTGTTAGGCCTGATGTCATTGACCTTTACAATGTGGTATCCATAACGAGTGCGGGTAATTTTGGAAACTTTCCCTTTAGCAGTGTTGTAAGCGGCATTCTCAAAACCGTATACCATTCTGAATGCGGTAAAATATCCTAAGTCGCCTTTGTTTTCT
>JBEBBH010000271.1:0-5648 GCA_041158485.1 Bacteroidota bacterium
TTGAAACGAATGTAGGAGCCGGATTGCCTATCATCGATACCTTGAAACACTTGATTGCGTCAGGCGATAAAGTCAACCGAATCAACGCTGTTTTGTCCGGTAGTTTGAACTTTATTTTTAACAATTTCAGCGAGGAATACAATTTTCATGATGTCGTAAAAGAAGCAGGTGTTCAGGGATTTACAGAACCTGACCCAAAAATTGATTTAAGTGGTGTAGATGTAGCCAGAAAGATACTAATCCTCATTCGTGAAAGCGGCTATCATATGGAAATGGAGCAAATTGAAAATAATTGTTTCTTACCGGACGAATGTATGCAAACCAATAACAATGAAGATTTCTTTGCTTCATTAATCAAACACGAAACGCATTTTAATCAGTTGCTCAATGAAGCAAAGGCAAAAGATTCACGTATCAAATTTGTGGCGAGTTTTGACAACGGTAAAGCTTCCGTAGGCTTGCAATTTATCCCGAAAGAAAGTCCGTTCTACAATTTAGAAGGCAAAGACAATATAGTCGAATTTTACACCGATCGTTACGTTGACCAACCCTTAATCATCAAAGGTGCCGGAGCCGGAGCCGCAGTAACTGCTTCGGGAATTTTTGCCGATGTGATCCGAATTGGAAATGTTTAACTTAGTTACTGAGTAACTGAGATCCTGAGTAACCAAGAAAAACTCAGCCGCTCAATTACTCAGTAACTCAGCAACTCAAAAAAAATGAACAAAATAAAAATATTCTGCCCGGCTACCATTGCCAACCTCAACTGTGGATTTGACGTGTTGGGCTTGTGCTTAGAAGGCGTTGGCGACGAAATGATTATTAGCAAAACAGCCGAGAAAGGCATACGGATTACTAAAATCAGCGGCGCCGATTTACCGTTAGAAACCGAGAAAAATGTGGCCGGTGTTGCCGCTTTAGCTATAGTAAATGCAGCTAATCCGGATTGCGGATTCAAAATCGAAATCCACAAAAAAATCAAAGCCGGCAGCGGTATCGGGAGTTCTTCTGCCAGTGCAGCCGGTGCGGTTTTCGGGATTAATGAATTATTAGAAAGACCTTTTACCCGTAACGAATTGGTAAACTTTGCCATGAAAGGCGAAGCATTAGCCAGCGGTTGTGAACATGCAGATAATGTGGCACCTTGTGTATTGGGCGGATTTACTTTGGTTCGTGGCTATAATCCATTGGACGTCATAAAAATCGAAAGTCCAAGCGAATTATTCGCCGTAGTACTACATCCGCAAATCGAACTCAAAACTTCCGATTCAAGAGCGGTTTTACCAGATGTCGTTCCGCTAAAAAACGCCATAACGCAATGGGGTAATTTGGGAGGATTCATAGCTGGTTTGTACACTAATGATTATGCCTTGATAAGCCGTTCGTTACAAGACGTCGTTATTGAGCCGCATCGCCACAAACTCATACCCGGATTTGAAAACGTCAAAAATGCTGCGCTGGACGCCGGCGCTTTAGGCAGTGGTATTTCAGGTGCCGGACCATCTATTTTTGCGCTCTGCGAAGGACAAGACAAAGCAGAGAAAGTCGCCTACGCCATGAGCACTAGCTATCTTGACATCGGGATTGCATTTGACATGCACATCTCTAGAATTAATGACGAAGGAGTGAAAATAATGTAATAAGTACGAAGTACAAAATACGAAGTACAAAGTAAGAAGTAAACTGTATTTAGTACTTAACATTTCATAAATCATACTTAAAAAATGCAATATTTCAGTTTAAATAAAAATGCACCCAGAGTGGGTTTTCAAGAAGCGGTTATTCAAGGTTTGGCACCTGATAAAGGGTTGTATTTCCCGGAATCCATTACGCCGCTTCCTCATTCTTTTTTCAAAAATATTGAAAACTTGAGCCGTGAAGCAATTGCCTTCGAAGCCATCAAGCAATTCGTTGGAGATGAAATCCCTGAAACCGAACTCAAGCAAATTATAGCGGAAACTTTATGTTTTGATTTTCCATGCATACCGGTTGAGGAAGATGTTTTTTCGTTAGAGCTTTTTCACGGACCAACGATGGCATTCAAAGATGTAGGCGCCCGATTCATGTCGAGATGCCTAGGCTATTTCAATTGCAACAGCGATAAAAAAGTCACCGTATTAGTCGCTACTTCAGGCGATACCGGTGGTGCGGTTGCCAGCGGATTTTTAGGTGTAAAAGGTGTTGATGTTATTATATTATATCCTTCAGGTAAAGTGAGCAAAATACAAGAATGTCAACTTACTACGTTAGAAAAAAACATTAAAGCTTTAGAAGTTGAAGGCGTTTTTGACGATTGCCAGGATATGGTTAAAAAAGCCTTTTTAGACGATAGTTTACAGCACCGAAATCTCACCTCAGCCAACTCCATCAACATTGCCCGTTGGTTGCCGCAAATGTTCTACATCTTCTTTGCGTATCAACAATTAAAGAAGCACAACAAACCTCTCATATTATCTTGTCCGAGTGGCAACTTCGGTAACATTTGCGCCGGGATTATGGCCAAACGATTGGGCTTACCTATCGCCCATTTTGTAGCTTCAACCAACGCCAACGATACCGTACCGCGGTTTTTAGAAGCCGGTCACTATGAGCCGAAACCCTCAGTAGCAACTATTTCAAATGCCATGGATGTAGGCAACCCGAGTAATTTCATCCGAATTCAGCAATTGTACCGTTTCGATTTAAAAGAATTTGAAAAGGACTTCTCCTCTTATTCTTTTTCCGATGTTGAAACTGAGAAAGCCATCCAAGATATTTACCATCAAACCCAATACATCGCAGAACCTCATGGCGCTGTAGGCTATTTAGGATTGAAGAAGGAAATGGCTAAACAGCCGAATAGCATTGGTGTTTTCCTGGAAACAGCGCATCCGATTAAGTTTTTAGATGTGGTGGAACCGTTATTGGATTTGAAATTACCGATTCCAGAACAAATAGAAAGTGTCTTGGGCAAAGAGAAAGTTTCGGTTAAGATTAAGACTTACGAGAATTTCAAAACGTTTTTATCTTAATTCAGAAATGAAAATAAAAGTCAGCTTGTTATTATTACTATTCTTTGGCCATTTCAGTTTGGCTCAAAATGATAGCATCAAAACTGCTAAAAAGATTTTGACAGACACTGATTTGAACATCATAACTTATCTAACAGAAAACGATAGCACTATTTATTTCAATGATGACGAGCCTTTGGCCAAGTATTTCAAAATTGAATTAATTGACCAAAAATTGTATAACGCCAAAAAGAAAAAGGCCGTTTCTTTTCTATTGGCGAATACTACGGCACACAAAAAAATGAACGGCACCGTTACTTTACCGTGCCAAAAGAAGACCGTTACCTTTACTGATCTCCCCTCAGAAGAAGAAACCCATCGCATTTATGAGTACATCGGAGAAATTGGCTGGCTCAACGCTTATATGGTTTATGGGATGTATTGGGAGGACTATGATTATAAATTAATCGATAAAACCAGTGGAGAAGAAACTAAAACCTTTGTCGATTTTCCAAACATTTCCGCAGACAAGAAAAATATATTATGCCTAGGTGCGAATGTTTATGAAAATACCGCCAATTTGGATTTTTACACCATTGATCACAAACAAATTGTCCAAAAAATGAATGTCGCGTTCAAATATTGGATGCCTGCTGGCGAAATTACTGATATGTTTTGGAGCGCTGATGGCAATTTCTATTTACCAATTTTAGCTTCTGCAAATTATTGGAAACCCGATGGCAATTTGAATGACCAATGGCAATACATCAGAATCAACCCCTTGCCATAATTCAATTACGACCAAGAATAGTTGTATCATAAAAAGTGATTTCACTTATATTTGTCTAAAATCTTATCTAATGAAAAAAACACTCTCTTTATTAGCCTTCTTCCTAATCTTATCCTCTTGCGGCGTTCGTCAAACAAGAGACATGCTGACTTCCGGAGATTACGATGGTGCTATACAAAGTGCTGTTGAAGGATTGCGCGGCAACAAAAACGCCAAAGGCAAACAAGACTATGTCTATATGCTGGAAGAAGCTTTTGCTAAAGCCAAAGAACGCGATTTGCGCAATATCGCTGCCTGGTTTAAGGATGCCAATCCGCAGAATTTAGAAAAAATATACAATACCTACGTCCAACTGAATGCACGCCAAGAACGCATTCGTCCAATATTGCCGGTGCGTCTGTTGAAAGAAGGTCGCGATGCTATTTTTCCGTTCGACGATTATTCGGATCAAATTGTAAGCAGCAAAAATGCCCTAGCCAAATATTTATACGACAACTCTAAAGCGCTTTTAGCCAACAAAGACAAAATGGTCGTTCGACGTGCTTATGAAGATTTGGTGTATTTACAGAATTTGAGCCCGGGATTTAAAGATACCGACAAACTAATTGAAGAAGCGCGTATTAAGGGAACCGACTTTGTAAGCGTATATACTAAAAACGAAACCAATATGGTGATTCCGATTCGTTTGGAAAACGATTTATTAGATTTCAGTACTTATGGTTTGAATGACAAATGGACGGTGTACCACAGCAATCGTGTAAAAGGCATTAATTACGATTATGGCTTGGTGGTGAATTTCCGCCAAATCAACATCTCACCCGAACAAATTAAAGAGCGTGAACTCCAAAAAGAGAAAGTGATTAAAGTCGGCCTCAAAAACCTACTAGACGCTAATGGTCACGTGGTTAAAGACAGTTTGGGGAATCCGATAAAAGTCGATGATATGCGAACTGTTCGCGCTACGATATACGAATTCTCGCAATTTAAAGCTTGTCAAGTGACTGCCAAAGTGGATTATATCGATTTTAACACCAATCAGCTATTGCAAACGTTTCCTTTGGCAAGCGAATTTACCTTCAATTATATGTATGCCAAATACCGTGGCGACAAACGGGCTTGCGATGAAGATTACTCCCAATATTTCGACCGAAGAGCCGTGCCTTTTCCATCAAACGAACAAATGGTATTTGACACCGGCAACGATTTAAAAGCCAAACTAAAAGACATCATTACTCGAAACCGATTCAGGAGATAAACAAAAAGCCGTCAATTCAAGACGGCTTTTTTTATGGTTTAAAGTTGGTGTTAGACAAAATCAAGCAACTTAGTAGCATCTATGCTTTCATGCGAACGATCGTAAACGGCTTTGCCATCTTTAATGACTATCAGTTGTGGCGATTGGTGGTAAACACCAAATCGGGTGGCAATTTCATTAGAGATGTCGCGGTGTTCCAATAAATCCAAATAATACGGCACTACCTTTCCTTCCAAATCAAACTCTTGCTCAAACTGACGCAACGCCATGCGACTAATACTGCAACGCGTGCTGTGTTTAAAAATCACCACCGGTTTTTCGGTCGATTCATTTATTATTACGTTCAGTTGACCCAAATCGGTCAACTCGCGCCAAGCCATCTTACTCTCCTTTTCAGATTCGCCCGAACCGCCAAACATATTTTTAAATAAACTCATAACTTTTTTTACTTTTCACTTATCCCTTTTCCCTCATTTCCAGGCCGTAACGTCATCAACAACGTCAAACTGTCTTCTACAACCACAAAGATAACCAAAAAAATCAGCCATTTTGTCGGCAATTACAGAGTGGACTATAAATTGACGGCTACAACCTGAAGTTTTCAAAACTTTTA
>JBEBBH010000272.1:0-3647 GCA_041158485.1 Bacteroidota bacterium
TTACGTTGTCAACATCAATACCACGAGCCGCAACGTCAGTGGCTACTAACATTTGAATCTGTCTGCCACGGAACGATTTCATTACGCCATCGCGTTGTGCTTGCGACAAATCGCCGTGCAAAGCTGCTGCGTTGTAACCGTCTTCGATTAACTTTTCAGCCACCGCTTGCGTATCGCGTTTGGTACGACAAAATACTACGGAAAAAATATCCGGATTCGCATCGGCCAATCTTTTTAATGCTTCGTAACGGTCACGAGCATTCACACAATAAAATTCATGCGAAACTGTTTTAGACCCTGAGTTTTTATGTCCAACGGTAATCTCTACCGGTTCCGACATAAACTTCTTAGCAATTCTGGCTACTTCAGCCGGCATAGTTGCCGAGAATAACCAAGTGTTCTTTTCGTCTGGAGTGTCTGATAATATCGAAACGATATCCTCATAAAATCCCATGTTCAACATCTCATCTGCTTCATCAAGAATACAGTAATTGATGTTTTTAATGTTCACAAGTCCACGATTAATCATGTCTTGCATTCTACCGGGTGTGGCCACAATAATTTGTGCACCACGCTTTACTTCTCTGGCTTGTTCCGTAATGCTTGCACCACCATAAACTGCCACTGTATGTAAACCCTTTACATATTTTGAGTATTGTTTAATCTCGTTGGTGATTTGTAAGCATAGCTCACGCGTTGGTGATAAAATTAACGCTTGCGTACTTCTGTCTTCAGCATCAATTTTTTGAATAAGCGGAAAACCAAAAGCGGCGGTTTTCCCTGTTCCTGTTTGCGCTAAGGCAACCAAGTCTGTGTTTTGTTCCAATAGTGCCGGAATCGCTTTTTCCTGGACTTCTGACGGATTCTCAAATCCTAGATCTTTGATCGCCAGCAGTAACGATTCATTCAGACCTAATTGTTCAAATTTATTCATATAAAGTTTTAAAATTTGGTGCAAAGGTAGTCTTTAAAAACCATATACGCTAATTTGTTAGTGACTGAAAATTAATAAGTTAACTTTTGGTTAACAAAGTAGCTGAGTTTCTGAGTCGCTAAGTGGCTGAGTTGGGCTATTATTTTGAGTAGATTTTTAGGGTTTTGGAGCGGAACCATTTCTTTTCTCGGCAACACTGCTCCCGCCATCCGCGCTACACGGTAGCTTGCTCCTGTCGGGGCTAAAGGAACTAATACTTTTCTCTAGGAATCAGTAACTTAGCCACTCAGTGACTCAAAAAATCCACCAACTGCTTGACTGCTAAGCCACGGTGACTGATAGCTGATTTTTCTTCCATAGACAATTCGGCAAAAGTTTGGGTATAACCATCGGCTACAAAAATCGGATCGTAACCAAATCCGTTGGTGCCTTTTTTCTCGGTAGTAATTTGCCCGTTAATGATGCCGGTAAACAACTGTTGCTCGCCATTCAGATTCAAACAAATCACTGTTTTAAAATGTGCTTTTCTATTGGGATTATCTTTTAAATTCGCCAACAGCTTGTCCATATTATCATTCGAATCCTTCTGCTCTCCGGCATAACGCGCCGAAAAAACGCCGGGTTCGCCATTCAAAGCCGCCACTTCTAAACCGGTATCATCGGCAAAACAGGCGTAACCAAATTTCTCAGTCACATAATTCGCTTTTAAAATCGCATTGCCTTCAATGGTATTTGCCGTTTCCGGTATATCGTCAAAACAACCGATGTCGGCTAAACTCAAAACCTGAATGGATTCGGGTAAGAGCATTTGAATTTCTTTGATTTTATTGACATTATTAGAGGCAAAAACAAGTTGCATGAGCTGTAATTTTAAAGCTACAAAGTTATTTAATTTATAGCGTAATCGATTTTTAAAATATAAAAAACCCTCAAAGTGTAATTATATTAAAGTAAACTTGTTTTCCAAAAACCAAAAAACAACCATTTGCGTATATAGTTTCGCAAACAAAAAACAAAGCCCAACAATGAAAAGAAACACCACAACCTTTCATTGTTTCAAATACTTGTGGTTATTGGCTTTTTTGTGCTTGAGCACAAACACAGCCAACAGCCAGTATTTGTTACAAAAAGCCACCGATTCCGGTAAACAATCCATTCATCAATTAGCCCAATACGTTGATTTAGGGAATAAAGCACTGAGTTTTGAGGAAGTGCTAAAATCAAAATCACTACAGTTTTCGCCAATGCCCAACGAGAATACTGATTTTGGCTTTACCACACACCATATTTGGGTTCGATTCCAACTCAAAAACACTACCAATGAAAAAGAAGTGTACTTTTTCGAAACTGCTCGCCCCATAACAGATGTAGTGGAACTTTTCGTGATTGACTCCTCTAACAAAGTGCGAAAATATCGCAGCGGTGATGCCATTCCTTATCATGAAAGAAGTTTCGACCATCGCAAAACCTTATTCAAAATTGTCTTAGAGCCCAAAACAAGCCAACAATACTATTTGCATGTAAAAAGTGATGGCGAAATGTTGTCTATGCCCATGATTCTGTATTCTTTAGAAACCTTAATTGAAACCACTTCTTTTGAACAGTTTGTCTTTGGTTTTTTCTATGGTATCCTAATCATAGCTGCTATTTTGTACTTATTCTTCTTCTTTGCCATGCGCGATAAGACTTTTTTTTACTACAGCATGTATGTGGTTTTTATCGGTTTGTTGCAATTTTCCATTGATGGTTATTTTTACCAATTGATTACACCACAATCGGGTTGGCTTTCGCTACACGCAGTAATCATTTTTGCTTGTATAGCCAACTTCTTTTTAGGCAGGTATGCTCAAGTCTTCTTAAAAATTAAAGAATACAACAAAACCATTACTTATGCCTTTTACACACTGTATGTGCTGAATGCGACTCTGTTTTTATCACTTTTTATTTTTCCGAATTCTTTTGAACACTCCTATCCTATTGCCAATGCTTTGGGCTTGATAGTGCTAACTTTAATCATCGCCTCCCAAATTGCCATTTATAGAAAAACTAAACAATTAGATCGCTTTTTTGCTACAGGTATTTTCTTTCTAATCTCAGGCTTTGTCATTTTTATATTAAAAAACTTCAGTTTGTTGCCACTCAACTTTTGGACCGAAAACGGTTCGAAATTAGGTACCGGAATGGAAGTCATTTTCCTTTCGCTTTCCATGGCTAACTTGATAAGAAATCTTAAAAACGAACGCGAGCAATTGCAAACTTTGGCGCTACAACGCTCTGAAGAAATGAACGAACTCAAATCGTTTTTCTTATCCAACATCAGTCACGAGTTGCGAACACCTTTAAATGCCATCTTGAACACCGCCAAATCTATGGCTAAAGACAGTAAAGACGAGCAAATTCAGAACGGCAGTCAAATCATTAAATATTCAACGCATAGTTTGCTGAGTTCCATCAACGACATTCTAGACTTCTCCAAAATCGAGAAGAACGAAATCAAATTGGAATTAACGCACTTTGATTTGGTTAAAACTACTGAGCACATTGCCAATAATTTTGCCCGTGAAGCTACCGACAAAGGCTTGGATTTCTCTTTCCAAAAAGGAGACGATTTACCGGAAATGGTAAACGGTGATGTGGCTCGATTGCATCAAATTTTACACAATGTTCTTAGTAACGCCTTGAAATTTACCCATGATGGTTTTGTCAAATTCAA
>JBEBBH010000273.1:0-4238 GCA_041158485.1 Bacteroidota bacterium
ATAAAGACCATCAAAACAATGCCGTTGTTAATGCCACGGTGATTTTAGAAAATGCCTCCAACAACATCATTCGCTCGAATGCTCAAAAATTGGTAGTCATCGATGGTTTAGATGATTATATCATAGTGGATAACGATAATGTGCTGATGATTTACCCGAAAAGTAAAGAACAAGACATTAAGCGAATAACCGCCATGGCCGACAAATTATAATTCAAAAAGAGCATTTGCTCTTTTTTTTGTGTCAAATACTAAGAATTTACGCATCCAAATAAGATTTATCGTATCTTTCTAGAGTTAAAAATATACTACTATGAAAGATGTGCGTTGGCAAATTGGAGTAATTATGTTTTTTTTGACTCAATTGGCTTTTGGGCAATTGTCAAATTTTACCCTTACAGTCACAAAAGTAGATGAAACTTGTACCGCCAACGGTGAGTTACACTTTTCAGTTTCTAATACCACCGCAGGCGCAACCATGTTGTATTCTATTTATCGCTTGCCGGATGTTACTACGCCTATTTCCGTGCAATCGACAACCACCTTAACCGGATTAATTGCCGGTACTTATCGTGTTGTTGCTACGCAGTCTTTAGGAAGTCAAAGCGGTACACAACAACAAGAGGTTACGATTGATGACGAAGTAGTTACTTTAACCTATCAAATTACCGGTAACGACGAAATATGTAGTTTTGACGCTTCTTTAATTGTTACTACGCTTACCGGAACGGCTGTGAATTACGAAATTTTTGCCGGACCTATTATCAGGCCGATACAAACTTCCAATACTTTTACAAACCTAACTCAGGGAACATACCAAGTTCGGGTACGAGACAATTGTAACGATGCCGTAGTGCAAACATTTACCATTGAAAAAGCCAACACCGATTTGGAGTTTGAATTGTTTGGTCCACAATTGGTCAATTGTACCTCAGTTCGGGTAGGAGCAGAAATAGCTACTTTGCTGTCCAATGGTGTTATTGCCTATCCCTTGACCATTATCACTACGGTAACTCCACCAAGCGGTTCCAATTTGGTTTATAATCAAACCTTAACTTCCGGGCAGTTTTTCACACAGATTATACCGTATTTTGAGGCAAATTACTCCTATAGTTTTACCATCACAGATCGTTGCGGGACAACTTACACTTTAAACGATGAAATAGCAAATTTAAACTCGGATTCTTATTATTCATTGGCGCCAACGGATTGTAACCATAAAATGGCCACTTTTTTTAATGTAGTCCAATTGAATTTGTTGTCAGGACCATCAGGATATACGGCACCCATACCGTTTGATTTCACATCTCAAATTGTCAATAATTCAGTTTCTGTTCCCGGTCTGGTTGCAGGAACATATACTTTTAAAGCGCTAAATCCTTGCAATGAGTCTTTTACTTTTGTGATTGAAGTTACTTTTTCTGAAAGTCCGCCTTTCGACTTGGTTTACAATGTAACCTGTACCAATGGTTCGGTGCTTATTTATAATATTCAAGAACTTATTTTAATTTCGGCCCCGGCAACATATCAACAAACATTACCATTTGATTATACTTCTCAAATTAATTCGGCCAATTATATTGGCTTGGTCCTACCGGTAGGAAACTATGTGTTTGATGCTTTAGGGTTGTGTGGCAGTGTTGACCCGATTCAAATTACAGTCAATATTACTCCTTCACCGGCAGCTCCTATTCCTGTTAATGGTATTGGATGTTCTGCAGGTTTCGGTGCTTTGTATTTTTCGGCCCAATTGTCTTCGGTAATTATGCTTACTGCGCCGCCGAGCTATCCTCAAACACTACCTTATGATGTGTCTTCGGGCATAAATCAGAATGGTACTTCATTCTTCTTGGATATGTTACCGGCCGGGAATTACACTTTTCAAACCATAGTCTGCGGCATTCCTTTTACTGTACCTGTTAATGTTCAAGGATATCAACCGGTTACCAACGTATCCATAAATCCGAATTGCGGTTCTTTTGATTTGTCATTAGCCCACAGTTCAAACAATCTGGGTCAGACTTCTTATTGGTTGCAAAAATGGAATCCTAACACCAATACTTGGGGACATCCTTTAACCAATGTTGTTTATACAGAAGGTTTTATGCCCAGTTTGGCTAACTCTTATCCGTTGCAGAACAATGCGGTGAATTACAATTTGGCGACTTTAGGAAGTTTCAGGGTATTAAAAGTGTTTAATCTTTTTGAAAGCATTGCCAGTATTAAATGTTTTGAAACATTAGAAGAGTTTGAGTTCAATGGTTTGCCTAAGATTACCGATGTTTATTCCGTTTCTTGCGGAAGCACTTTTGAAGTGATTGTACTGGCAGAAGGTCTAAATCCGCTGCAATACCGAATTACTACTAAAAACGGTCAGCCTTTTGTGGTTAATAACGGCAATTCCAATATGTTCACCGGTTTAGAAGCCGCTACTTACAATTTTCAAGTTGAAGACGCCTGCGGGAATTTATTAAATAGCGCTTTCGAAATTGTTAACCCAAATCCATTGGAAATCACGGCCAATACCATTTTGTGTAATGGTGAAAACCTGACTTTATCCGTGCCCGATTTCGCCTTTTTCCAATACCAATGGTGGAAAGGCAACGATACCGCCAATATATTGAGTACAACAAGCTCTTTGGATTTTTTACCGTTTAACGTGCCTACCAATAACGGGACATACTACGTCAGCATTTCTTATTCTAACAATACATCATCTTGTTTAAATCAGGTGTTGAGTTATACCATTAATGTTTCGAATGCCCAACCTAATGCCGGAGGTAACAATACGGTTTCGTATTGCGGTCGTCAAGGGAATATTAATTTGTTCACGCTTTTACAAGGTAGTTACGATGCCAACGGTACTTGGTCGGAATTGACTTCCAGTGGCACTTTGAATAACAACTTATGGAACTCTGTCGCTGTAGCCTTCGGCACCTATCAGTTTAAATATCGTGTGGTTGGCAATTGTAATGCTTCAGATGAAGCCTTCGTAAACATTACCTTAAAAGAAATTCCGCAGCAGCCGATAGCATCTTCCGATACTGTCATTTGTGATACCCGAAGTTTGAACTTATACGCTTCTACGGTACCCAATGCAACCTATATTTGGAGCGGACCAAACGGGTTTGCATCCCAGCAGCAAAATCCAACCTTAAATCCGTTATCGCTGGCAGATAGTGGAACTTATACTGTTTATACGGTAATGGATGGTTGTCAATCACCATCAGATACAGTAGCAATTACGGTGAACGCCTTACCGGTTGTTGGTTTGTCTCAGGATTGTATTAACGACGAGTATGTGGTTACTGCCACTACGGGTTCTAATGTCACGTTTAATTGGGCCGGACCGGACGGTTTCAGCAGTTCGCAAAATCCGATAGTCATTACCAAAGCGGCTACCGGGAACTACGATTTAACCATTACGGATCAAAATGGGTGTAGTGTTACCGAATCCATCAATGTAATTCGTACCATCTGTTCGATTCCGAAAGGTGTTTCGGCTAATAATGATGGTGATAACGATTCGTTAGATTTGACCGGTTTTGGGGTAGAGAGGCTAAAGATTTTTAACCGTTACGGTATGCTGGTTTACGAAATGGGGAATTACATCAACCAGTGGAAAGGACAAGATAAATACGGCCATACTTTGCCAAGCGCTACTTATTACTATTTAGCTACTATGGATACCGGAGAAGTAAAATCGGGTTGGGTGTATTTGATACACGACTAATTAGTCTTCCTTGTTCTGCGCTTTTCTGATTTTTTTGAACAGATTAGACGAATAAACAAAATCGGTTATCGCTTCGTTATCGGTTTTGAAGATGTCTTTTTTGGTGCCTTCCCAAGCCAAAATACCTTCTTTCAAGAAGATGATTTTATCACCTATTTCCATCACCGAATTCATGTCGTGGGTATTAACTACAGTCGTAATATTGTATTCTACCGTGATTTCATGAATCAAATTGTCAATTACTATAGCCGTTTTAGGATCTAAACCCGAATTGGGTTCGTCACAAAAAAGATACTTAGGATTGTTTACTATGGCTCGTGCAATCGCCACCCTTTTTTGCATACCACCCGAAATTTCGGAAGGTTTTTTATGATTGGCATTGATAAGGTTCACGCGGTTAATCACAAAGTTCACGCGGTCTTTAATTTCAGCATCGGTTTTATTGGTAAACATTTTTAAAGGAAATCCAACATTTTCTTCGACGGTCATACTGTCGAAAAGCGCAC
>JBEBBH010000274.1:0-4160 GCA_041158485.1 Bacteroidota bacterium
CGTCCATCGATGCTGTCGCTATGATTTTAGCAAACAAATTTTGCCGAAAATGATACAACATGGCCAATTGTGCCAAACGAATGGTTGGAAAATTATCAGGTCGATGTTTGAAAAACTGTACTGGTTCAACCCAAGTTTTCTTCAAGCGATATTTTTGTGCGAGATAAAAAGCTTTGTTCTGCAAATCCTTCGCATAAGCATCTTCTGCAACCTCTGACAGCAAATCCAATTGACTAAAAAACAACGCTTCCAAGTTTTGGACTTCAAAACTTTCCTTTCGAACAACTGCAAACGGAATTGACTGAAGTGCCTTGAAAAAAATCTCGCCATTGGTATTCAATCCGAAGTTTTTGGCCAAGCTGTAAAACAACACCGCTTCCCAGTCTTTATTGGTGGCGGCTAATAAAGTTTTTATCGGAACCGCTTTGTTTTCCAATCGCTCAAAGAACAAACGCTCCAACCAATTTTTCATAACAAAAGTATCAGTTAGTTGAATTTGGCTTTCGCAAAAAATCCACGATTTTGGTGTAGTTAATGCTAAATACTGCTGCAAGACAGCTTTCGATACAAAACTATTGAGTGCTACCGTCGGAATAACCGAATTGTCTTTTCTGAAAATAGGCACATCGTGTTCCCAAACCACGTGTAATATAACATTGTTGTACTGATTGTCTTGTTCGTGTTGGTGCAAATACCAATCGGATGACTTGACATGAATTTCCACATTGCCTGCCCATTTTTGATTGTCTATAATGATTTGAGCGTTGAAAAAATCAGGGCCGGCTTGCTGTAAATACTGACCGGCATGAACAACAATAACCTTTTCTCCCGAAACCGTTGTTAGGTTAGGAAAATCAAACTTCTTATATTGCCATACATAATGAAGAAAATCTTCTTTCACACCACTAAATTTTTAACTAAAGTAAGAATTTTACTTTATTAATAAAATTATTTGTAATGAAAAAATTACTTTTTGTTTTTTTGCTGGGCTTTTCAGGCGTTATTTCTGCTCAAAACTATCAAATTACCTATCAAAGAAGCTCGAACGGAACTGTAATCGAAGGACAAGAACCCATTGTAGTAGAAACCAATGCTTCATTAACAAAAGTCTACAATAAGACTAAAGACGTGACGGTGTCGACTTACCCTCAAGAGTTCACCATTATCGACAGAGCATCGGCTTCCTATCAACAATTGGCTATTCTTAGCATGGATAAGGCAATTTATATGAAAGACAGTACTTCATTGGCCAAGCAAACCTTTGAATATTTGCCGGAGACCAAGAAAATACTCGGATACACTTGCAAAAAGGCTAAAACCATTGTCAACTCGAATACAATAGAATTTTGGTATACGGACGACTTGAAAGTCAAAGGTGCTCCTACAATTTTGGGACAAAACTTAGGTTTGGTTTTGGAAATGGTACGCAACGGTAATTTTGTAATTAGTGCAGTTGCTATCGACAAGCTTAAAGCGATACGCAGCAATGAATTGAAAACCCAAAAAGTAGATGCGCTAACCTACAAAGATTTACTTTGGAAAAGCAGATTTACCACTATCCCGATTTTTAAAGACCAAGTGATTAACTTTTCAAGCGAATCAAAATCGAACGACAGCATTTTGCGATTTGCCAACGGAACCATAGCGGTGCGAAAAGTGAAATTACCCGAAATCAAAATCGGCAGTCAAATTTTTGCCGATGTAACCGAACAATCTAACGGTGATGCTTACGACAGAACCGGTTCCTTTTTTATAATTCCGACGGACAAAGCCCTATCTTTCTTAGACGGCTTACAAAACGGCGCTAAATCACTGCCGATTTACACCAACGGAAACGGAAAGGAATACCAAGGTGTAGTGGCTACAGCGCAGTACAATCCGGTGGTGGAATTGATGCGATTTTTTACGCCTTTCGGAGTGAAGCAATACAATTATTTAGAACTGAAAAACAAAACTTGGGCAGAAAATGTTTTGTACCGACAAGACATATCCGACTTACTGCCTTTGTTGAGTGGTATAGAAGTTTGGATTGGCATCAATATTGGGAATTACGATAAAGGCGGTCATAAAGTGTCGGCGAATATTACCATTCATTCCGAAGACGAGTCGAAGGCCAAGCCTACTCGAATAGTGCCTTTGTTTTGCACCAACAATATTATGGAAATGGCCGGACAAGAATACGGCACGATGTTCAACAACGAAAAAGGGCTGGAAGTCAGTTTTACCCTTGACCAACCGATGAAAAATATCAAATTGCGTTACATCACTACCGGTCACGGCGGTTGGGAAAACGGCGATGAGTTTGTTCCGAAAAAAAATACCATTTATTTGAATGGGAAAGAAACTTTTGGCTTTACACCTTGGCGACAAGATTGCGGTTCGTATCGCTTGTCAAATCCGGCTTCCGGGAATTTTGGCAATGGGTTATCCTCTTCAGATTACAGTCGCTCAAACTGGTGTCCGGGTACGGTTACCAATCCCATCTTTATTGATTTAGGCGATTTACCCGCCGGAAATCATACTTTAAAAGTAAGCATTCCTCAAGGCTTGCCGGAAGGCGGCAGTTTTAGTTCCTGGAATATTTCCGGGGTTTTGATTGGAGAGTAATTCTAGGGATAAGGGATAAGTAAAAAAGAGTCAAGATTAAAACTTATTGTATCTAAACCTTGACTCTTACTTTTGACTTATCCCTAGTCCCTTTAACCTATTTAATAGAACTAATAATATCGTGTTTGGTGATAATATGGTGCTTTCCGTTACCTAAATCGACCAATACCGCTTGGTTGTCTTTATTGATGAGTTTGGAAATCTCTTCAACCGGAGCATTGGCATTGACAATCGGATAGGGTTTACCCATGATTTCTTTGATAGGTTTGTCGGCTATATTTTTGTCTTCGATATAGCTACGGAACAAATCGGTTTCGTCTATACTGCCTACAAAGCCGGTGGTATCGATAACCGGAATTTGGGAAATGTTGTATTTTTTCAAACGTTCGATAGCGTGTGATACTAATTCTTCCGTACGCACTATTACTAATGGTTTGTCTTTGTGGTCTTTGATGACGTCTTCTGCTTTGGTAATTTCTTCTTCTAAGAAACCTCTTTCGCGCATCCAATCGTCGTTGAACATTTTTCCCACATAACGGCTTCCACTGTCGTGAAAAAGCACTACGACTACATCGTTCGGACCGAAATGCTCTTTCAATTGGTGTAAGCCTTTGACACAAGCACCGGCTGAATTCCCAACAAAAATCCCTTCTTCCAAAGCAATTTTACGAGTATATACAGCCGCATCTTTATCAGTTACTTTGGTAAACCCATCAATAACTGAGAAGTCAACGTTTTTAGGTAAAATGTCTTCCCCAATGCCTTCAGTGATATAAGAGTAAATTTCATTTTCGTCGAAGATACCGGTTTCGTGGTATTTTTTGAATACTGAACCGTAGGTATCAATGCCCCAAACTTTTACATTCGGATTTTTCTCTTTTAAATATTTTCCGATACCGGAAATGGTTCCGCCTGTTCCAACGCCCACTACAAAATGAGTGACTTTGCCTTCGGTTTGTTCCCAAATTTCGGGACCGGTTTGTTGGTAATGCGCTAGTGCGTTGCTTGGATTATCGTATTGGTTTACGTACCACGAATTAGGAATTTCTGTACTCAATCGTTTCGAAACAGAATAGTACGAACGCGGATCGGTTGGTTCTACATCGGTTGGACAAACGATTACTTTAGCGCCAACGGCACGAAGGATGTCCATTTTTTCTTTGGATTGTTTATCGGTGATTACAAAAATACATTTGTACCCTTTTACAATAGCGGCTAAAGCTAAGCCCATACCGGTATTTCCGGAAGTTCCTTCGATGATGGTTCCGCCCGGTTTTAGTCGGCCATCAGCTTCGGCATCTTCTACCATTTTGAGCGCCATACGGTCTTTGGTAGAGTTTCCGGGATTGAAGGTTTCTACTTTGGCCAAAACCAAGGCATCGATGCCTTTGACCACTTTATTCAATTTTACTAAAGGCGTGTGGCCAATAGTGCCTAGTATATTTTCTGCGTAGTTCATTTTTGAGTAACTGAGAAGCTGAGCTTTTAATTTAGGTTACAAAGATATTGATAAAAAGAAGGTTTGCAAGTTTGAAGCACCTTAATTCGAAATC
>JBEBBH010000275.1:0-4341 GCA_041158485.1 Bacteroidota bacterium
TAAGACCGCTTTATCTTGAGTGTAATTTCCAATATTTTCACCACCAAGATACACCTCAAATTTACTTGAAAAAGTACGTGTTATCTGTGCATTCATTAAGCTAAATGAAGGTGAAAATTCCGAAAAACTATCAGCAACCGCATTACTTCTTGTATTAGGCAATTGTTGTTTACCCAACCAATTCCACGTAAAATCAAATTTCCATTGCTTGCCCTTTTCAACTATATGAGTGGCATATTCCACATTCCCAAAGAAACGGTGTTTGGCTTGTAATGGTCGTTGAAAACTACCGGAAATATAGTCGGTAGAAATATCGTAATATTTATATGCTGTTCTCAAATTCAAATGTTTGATGATTTCCAGATTAAAATCGAGTTGCAAGCTATTAGCGTATGATTTTCCGTCTAAATTATAAAACAAGACTTGCTGCGGCGAATTCATGATGTCAACTACCGCTTGATTTTGAAAATCGGTTCGGTAAAAATCGATAGTCGAATCGGCTTTCATCCCGAACAACATAAAATTCTGGGTAAAGCTCAAACCGTAATTCCAGGCAATTTCGGCGTCTAATCCGTAAATTTTGCCGTTGGTATCTAAGACTGAAAATACGCGAGAACTGGCAAAAAGATTTTGGTTTTCAGCAAAAATATTGGCGGCACGTTTGCCACGTCCGGCGGAAAAACGCAATACAGCTTTTTCCCAAGGATTGTATTTCACATGCAATCTTGGGGTAAAAAAGACTCCCAATCTATTATGGTAGTCCATTCTTCCGCCTAAAATGTAACTGAACTTGTCGTTGTCATCAAACGTATACTCGAAGAAAGCGCCAACGGAATTGTCAATTCTGCTCACATCAGTTACATTCACAAACTCGGCATATTTATCATACGTAAAGTTCAAACCCGTAGCAAACTTATGCATCGTATTGCTGATAATCGAGTTAAAAATTAGGTTGGAATAATAGCTTTGCTGCTTGATATTGTATTGGTTTAAACCAAAATACGATTGCTGGTCATGATTGCTGAAAGCGTTTTGAAAACCTATACTTTGGTATGGCATGTCTTTGAAAACATAGCCTACTTTAGAACTGAAATCCAATCGCTCAGTGTTGATTTCCGAACCCCAAAAGTTGGTAGTCAGTTTGTCTCTATCTGGATCAAAATCGAGTTGACCGGTTTGTTTTTCATCATTCATATACCGAAGATTTAAAAACGAAACCCAACCCGTTTCCGGATTTGAATACTGCCAACGGTTAACAACATTCAATTGTTTGCCCAACGGATTGTCCATAAAACCATCGTTGTTCATATCGTTTTTAGACACACGAGCGTTGCCATGAACAAACAAACTGGTCGCCCATTTATCGGAAACTTTTTTGTTGAAATGGGTATTTAATTCGAAACGACTTCCGCTGTCGCCATAAGCATTTACAAAGAAAGGAATATCGCCTATGGGCTTGATTAATTCGGTGTTGATTTGCCCCGAAATGCTTTCAAAACCGTTTACCACACTGCCTGCACCTTTGGTAATTTGGATGCTTTCTACCCAAGTTCCGGGTGTAAACGACATCCCGTAAGCTTGCGAAGCCCCGCGAACCGAAGGCACATTTTCTTCGGTTATCAAGATATACGGACTGGTCAAACCGAGCATTTTGATTTGCTTGGTTCCGGTTAATGCATCAGAAAAATTGACGTCTATCGACGGATTGGTTTCAAAGCTTTCGGCCAAGTTACAACAAGCCGCTTTGAGCAACTCTTTACTGGTCACCAAAGTAGTATTAGCCGTAACATTAAGTGATTTTTTTATTCCTTTTCGGTTGCCTTCTACCGTTACGGTTTTCAAAGAATCTTGTTGGATAGTTTCTTGAGAAAAACCGGTGGCATAGCACAACATTGTCAGGAATAACAATGGTGTTTTCATAGATTATGATTTAAAATTAATTCTGTTATGCTGATTCTAGAGTTTTAGAATCGATTCGGAATTAAAATCAAATCAGGCGTAAAAAGTATATTGGCAGTAGAGTTGGTAAAGTGGCGGCGCATGAGAATCGCAATAAAAAGCAGGTTTTTCATCAACCTTTATTGGTGCCTCAGCTACCGCAAAAACAAGATTTTTATACTCAGAAAAATAAGCCGGTTCAAAATCAAGTGAAATCGTTTTGATAATGATTTTCTCGGTTTTATTTTTCAAATCCACTTTCTTATCGGAACAACAGTCCTTGTGCGTAGTGACTTCTTTTGCACAACAAGTTTCTTCAACCACTACCGGCATACTACAAACTTCTTCCTCTGCAAAAACAGAAGAAACTGAGGCTATTCTTCCGCCACAAAAATGCACCGTAAACGCCATGCCCGAATTGGAGACCAAGATGAGCAATGCGATTAAAAAACTAATGTGCTTTTTGAGTTTCATGCTGCAAAGTTAATAATATAACTTTTTCAGAGGCTTAAATTGGTCTTAAAAGTTACAATTCAACTTCTTGTCCCATCATTGGCACAGAACAATCAAAGCCATATTTCTCTTGTATTTTAATACGAAGTTCGTCACTGGGTTCATTTTCGCCGTGAACCAAAAACACTTTTTGCGGTTTGTTTTGGAGTGAAGACAACCAATGGAGCAAATCATTTTGATCGGCATGTGCCGACAAGCCCTCAATTTCCAGCACTTTGGCCAAAACCGGATAATATTTTCCGTAAATTTTGATTTCGGTAGCGCCTTCGAGTAGTTTTCTGCCGCGTGTACCTTCGGCTTGGTAGCCCACAATAATTACGGTAGTTTCAGGCAAACCTATATAGCGTTCCAAATAACTCAGTACTCTTCCGCCGGTAATCATGCCGCTGGCTGCTATCACTACTTTGGGTTGTTTGTCGAAGATGGTGGCGATAGTTTCCTTGTACTCCGAATTCATGGTAAACATTTTACACATGTCGATACATTGTTGCTCAGAAAGTTTATGCCAGGAGCGATTTTCCATAAAAACATCCAACACGCTTATGCCCATCGGCGTATCTATCACATACGGAATGTCAGGAATTCTGTCTTCTTGTTTGAGTTGCCAAAGCAAATACATCAAGGTTTGAGCGCGTTCGACAGCAAAACTCGGAATAATGACCGTTCCGCCGGCTTGGACTGTATTATTGATGTAAGTTTCAAGTAGTAATTTGACATCTTCTTGCGGATGAATTCTATTTCCGTAAGTACTTTCAAGAAAGACATAATCGGCTTTTTGCGGCTTTGTTGGTGCGTACATCAGCACATCATCGTCCTGACCGATATCTCCGGAAAAGACCAGTGTTTTATTTTCCAGTTGCAATTCGATACTACAAGCGCCAATAATATGACCGGCATTGCTGAACTTAACTGTAATTTCTGCGTCTAGCTGCACTTCTTCATTGGATTTTACAACCCTGAAAAGCGGGAAAACTTTTTCTGTTTGCTCCAAATTGTACAACGGTTCCGCCTTTTCGTGTTTGGAAAAATGTTCTTTATTAGCTTTTTCGGCTTCCTCTTCCTGGATTTTGGCGCTGTCCAAAAGTATCAGTTTGGTGATGTCTTTAGTAGGACTGGTGCAATAAATTTTACCTTCAAACCCTTGATTGACCAATCTGGGCAACCAGCCACAATGGTCTAGATGACCGTGAGTAAGCAGGACAAAGTCAATGGTGTTGGGCAAAATCGGCAATGGTTCCCAATTGAGTTCGCGCAAGGTTTTAATTCCTTGAAACTGTCCGCAATCAATTAAGATGCGAACACCGTTGCTTTCGATGAGTGTTTTGGAACCCGTTACTGTTCCGGCGCCGCCTAAAAATTGGATTTTCATTTTAAAGGTATTTACAAAGTTCGGAAGCTTCTTTGATGACGTTTTTCACGCGGTTGGCACTCAAGCCAATTTGCTCCAACACTTCCATATTATTGATGATTTCTTGTGCCAAAATGATATCTTGCACCAGCAGTTTGTCTTTCTCGGCCAAGGTTAAAGTGGTTAAACACGTTATGGGATAGAGTTGTCCTTCGTCTATTCTTTTTTGCAAACTAAACTCTTTCGGATAATCCCAACTCAACAACTGCAAACCCGAACAATGGGCGAAGGTCATCGCATCGGCAGTAAAGCGATTATTGGTCACTATCCAACAGCCGGATATTATATCTTTTTCGGTAAAAATTAAATGGTTTCTGTCTTTCAAATCGTTAAATCTTGAGAGTATGTACATCGGCACTTTCACATCCGAATTGGTTTCACTCTTGGCATGAAACTTACATTCGACCATTTCGATGTAGTTGTTTTTCATGATGGCAATATCTACTTCATGTCCGACACATTTACCGGATAAAAAGAGATTG
>JBEBBH010000276.1:0-7525 GCA_041158485.1 Bacteroidota bacterium
TGGAACTCCCATCCCAACCCGAAAGCAACAACATACCGGCAGCTAAGACTTCGTTAATTGGTGCAATATTCGTTGCGCTGCGATAGCCTCTGTGGTGTAATGAAGCGCCCGAAGTATCTAATGAAACCGTACATTGGTCACGGTCGATGTGAATGTTGATTCGCAAATCGGGAAAATCTTTATCGATACTTGGACGTTGCCCGAGTTTTTCTCTGAATTGGTCTACTATCGCATCTTTAGCTTTTTGAGAAACAAATTGCGAGTGCTTGAAATTATCGGAGTGAATGGTCGTGTCAATCACAAAAGTTTGGCTGGCATTGAGGTATTTACTCCAATCGATGCCTTGAATGCCTTTATACAAACTTTGGTCATTAAACGCTCTGAATTGGTAAATGGGTTTTAATATTTTTAAAGCAGTTCGCAACGACAAATTGGCTTTGTACATAAAACCTTTATCACCTTTAAAACTAACAGCTCGAGTTCCCATTTCTACCTCTTGCGCGCCTAAATGCTGTAATTCTTTGACTAATATTTCTTCAAAACCAAAAAAGGTTTTGGCCACCATTTTAAAATTTTCCATTTTCAATACAAATTGTAATCACAACATCAATATCGGACATTGTCATAAGTTCGGCAAAAATACACTAATTTTGCGGGTGAAGAATTCATTTGAAAAGAATAAATGGCTGAAAGTTTACATCCCGAAACCAACAATACAAAACCGGTAACCGATACTTGGTACGCATCCTGGTTTGACACGCCTTACTATCACATACTGTACAAAGACCGCAATTACCGTGAAGCACAAATCTTTATGGACAATCTGACGCATTATTTGAACTTGCCGGAAAAGGCCAAAGTGCTGGATTTGGCTTGTGGTAAAGGCCGACACGCTATTTACCTTAATCAGTTAGGTTTTGATGTGATTGGTGCCGATTTATCGGAAAACAGTATAGCCGAAGCCAACAAAAATGCTAACGAAACTTTGCATTTTGTGGTACACGATAAGCGCATTCCTTTTGAAGAAAAATTTGATGCGATTTTCAATTTGTTTACCAGTTTTGGATACTTCGAAAATGAAGAAGACAATTTGAAAACATTGATAGCTATCAAAGAAAGCCTTTCAGATTATGGTTTTGCAGTTATCGATTTCATGAATGTACATACGGTTTTAGAAAATTTAATTCCTGAAGAAACCAAAGAAGTCGACGGTATTGCATTTCGCATCAAGCGCTATTTGTCTGATTCCTTTATTATTAAAGAGATTGATTTTGAAGACCAAGGTCAAAAATACCACTTTGAAGAAAAAGTGAAAGCCTATACCTTGGATGATTTTAAAAGCATGATGGAACAAGCCGGTATTTATTTGCTGGACACTTTTGGTGATTACAAGCTGAAGAAATTCCACAAAAACACCAGTGAACGACTCATTATGATTTTCAAATAAGGCTATTCCAAGATTCTAAAGACGCTATCCATTACAATCAAAAACCAAAATGAACTATATTTTACCTTTACTATCAGTTCTAATAGGCTACGCTATAGCACTGATTATTAAACCTAAAAAGAAAAAGAGCCTAAAATTATTATTGGCTTTCAGCGGTTCATTTTTGTTGTCTCTAACCGTGATGGATTTGTTACCGAAGGTTTATGAAAGTCATAATCATAGTATTGGCCTTTTCATCATGGTTGGGATATTGTTTCAAATTATTTTAGAGTTTTTTTCCAAAGGTGCCGAACACGGACATGTTCACGGTCATGAAAAAATCAACAGTATGCCATGGCTATTGTTTATCAGTTTGTGTATTCACGCTTTTTTGGAAGGATTTCCGGTTGGACATCACCACGATTTGGCTTACGGTATTGCGATACACCACTTGCCTATCGCTATCATTTTAACTACTTTCTTTTTGAATGCCGAATTGAATAAAACCGCATTATTCATCTTTATGGTTTCATTTGCTTTGATGACACCGCTTGGTACTTTGGTTTCCGATTCGGCACCGGCTATTACACAATACTTTACGGAACTTACCGCTGTGGTTATCGGTATTTTATTCCATATTTCTTCCACCATCATCTTTGAAAGCAGCGAAGGACATAAATTTAATATTGCCAAAATCTCTATGATTATTTTGGGAATTTTATTGGCTAGTTTTATTTAAAAATCTGAAGGAATCTCAGTATCTTAGCCACACAAAATCCTAGCATCTTTAGTATGTCTTTCACCAAAACTACGGAGCAATCCTCACATTATGATCGTTTGGAACAAATGTCGGTCCACGACTTACTGACCAACATCAACAACGAAGATAAAACGGTACCGCTTGCCGTTGAAAAAGCCTTGCCGCAAATAGAAGTCTTAGTATCACAAGTGGTCGCCAAAATGAAAAATGGTGGTCGACTGTTTTACATAGGTGCCGGAACCTCCGGAAGATTGGGCATAGTAGATGCCTCCGAATGTCCGCCTACTTTTGGTGTACCTTTCGATTTAGTTAACGGTATTATAGCCGGTGGCGACAAAGCGATTCGCAAAGCCGTAGAATTTGCCGAAGACGATAAAGAACAAGCTTGGAAAGATTTAGTAGCTGAAAACATCTCTGATAAAGATGTTGTAATTGGCATTGCCGCTTCAGGCACTACTCCGTATGTGATTGGCGGTTTGGAAAAATGCCACGAAAACAATATACTTACCGGTTGTATCACATGCAACGAAGGCAGTCCGTTGGCGATAACAGCACAATATCCGATAGTGGTTGTAGTTGGTCCGGAATTCGTAACCGGAAGCTCTCGCATGAAAGCCGGTACAGCTCAAAAGCTAGTGTTGAATATGATTTCGACGGCAACTATGATTCAATTGGGTCGTGTAAAAGGCAATAAAATGGTCGATATGCAACTCAGCAATGTTAAGTTAGTTGATCGTGGTGTGCGGATGATTATGAGTGAAATTCCCGTTAACTATGAAGAAGCCTCGGCATTGTTAGAAGCACACGGTAGCGTACGCAAAGCGGTAGCATCATACCAAGGATAAAATGAAAAAAGCGATTCAAATGATTGTATTGCTGTTGCTGGTTTCCGGTCTGGGCTATTATGCCTATAGAAATACCGCAAGAGCTTCTGTAATCACTTATGAATCAGACAGGGATGCTGGTGACTATCCGAAAACTCTGGATAGCATTCGGCAAATCAGAAAAGCATTGAAAGGTAAAAGTCAAGCTGAAGTTGCCATGACCTTTACCCATCAACTCACGGAAAACATTTTTTCCTATTGGTACGGAACCGATTGGGATTTCAACGGAACGACTCAAAAACCAAACGAAGGCAGTATTGCTTGCGGTTATTTTGTGACTACTACTTTAAGAGATTTGGGAGTGAATATCAACCGTGTTAAATTAGCACAATGTGCTTCGGAACAAATGATCAAAAGTTTGGTTTCGGAAGAAAATATTGAACGATTTTCAAATAAAAGCATACAAGAATTTGAACAAGCTTTAAAATCAAAAGGCAATGGTCTTTATGTGGTTGGATTGGACAATCATACCGGATTTTTACACATAAGTGACGAAGGTGACTTTTTTATTCATTCGAGTGGCGCAAGACCGTTCAAAGTGGTTAAAGAAAAATTTTCAGAATCAGCTTTATTGATCAAATCAAAATACCGAGTGGTTGGCAAATTGTCGGCTGACAGGGAATTATTAAACAATTGGATTAAAATATAAACACTACTCATAATGAAGAAATTACTAACGCTAAGTTTTTTGTTAACAGCACTTCTCACCCATTCACAAACCATGACCTTGGAAGGCAGCCGATTCTATCTTGATGGCAAACGATTGGAAACCCGTGAAGCAAGACAGTTGTTAAATACCAACTACGAATCGGCTTCACTATACAAACAGGCAAAATCCAAAGAAGCTGTAGGTGGCTTTTTATTGGGTTTTGGCATCGGTTTAACGGTTGGTGATTTGGCTGTAGGATTATTTTCTGATGCAAAATACCCGGGAACAATGACTTATGTTGGCGTTGGATCTTTGGCAGCTTCTATTCCGGTGCTTTCAGGTAGAAAAAAATTATATGAAAAGGCCGCCGATATTTACAATAAGGAACACAAAAACGGCAAATTGGGTTCGGCACAACCATCGTTAGAACTCAACTTAATCAGCAACCGAGCCGGTATAGGCTTGCAAATTAAATTTTAAGGCTATGGCTATCAACAAAACCTTACTCGATAAAGGTATTAAAAACTTACTCTATGCTTTGCCACTCATGTTTCTTGGTCCAAGCGTGGTGTATAATGCTTTTATCAACAAACAAAATGTTTGGCATTGGTTAGTTTTGGCTGTTGGTATAGTACTTTGCGGTTTGGCAGTTTACTTTATGTTCAAAGGTGTTAAAGCCATAACTGACGCTTTGTTTGAAGACAAACCTTAGAGCCGATTAATTGACTCATTTATAATCCAACTCAATCTTCACTTGTATTTATATCTTTAGAGAATGAAAAAAATATCACTACTCCTACTTGCTTTGTACTTAACCTCTTGCTCTCAAAAGGAACGCAAGTGCACCGATTTCAAAACCGGTACTTTCGAGTTTGTGCAAGAAATTAACGGTAAAAAATTCACCTCTACCTTTACCCGTACCGAAACACTTCAAATTGAAACGTTTAACGGAAAAACCGATACAGCTTCTGTGCGTTGGGTAAACGATTGTGAGTTTGTATTGCAAAAATTACATCCTAAAACGATGAACGAACGCAAAGCCATCAGCATGACCATCTTATCAACGGAAGGCAACAGCTATACTTTTGACTATTCCTTTGTGGGTGATGCTAAAAAACAACGCGGCACTGTAACTAAAATTAAATAATCCCGTACAACCAATAAAATTCAACTTATAAACCATGGAAGTATTTTTAAATCCCGATGCTTGGGTAGCGCTTTTAACCTTGACTTTTTTAGAAATTGTATTAGGTATCGACAATATCATTTTTATCTCTATAGTTACCGGAAAATTACCGGTAGAAAATCGCAAAAAAGCCACTCAAATTGGATTGTTTTTGGCCATGTTTATGCGTATAGGTTTGCTGTTTGGCATTACCTTACTAATTGCCATGAAAGAACCATTTTTCAGTGTTGATTGGGGTTGGTTTAGTGCCGATTTTACAGGACAAGCATTAATTTTGCTATTGGGAGGAATCTTCCTGATATATAAAAGCACCAAAGAAATCCACGAAAAAGTAGATCACAAAGGTGAAGAAGAAAAAGACTTAAAAACTTCTGCTGCTAAATCTTTCGGGAATGTGATTGTGCAAATTCTCTTAATTGATTTAATTTTCTCTATTGATAGTATTTTAACTGCTGTTGGAATGACTAATGGGGTAACCGGCGCTTTATACATTATGATTGCTGCTGTAATAATCTCTGTGGGTGTTATGATGTTGTTTGCCGTACCGGTTGGGAATTTTGTCAATGCTAATCCATCCATACAAGTTTTAGGTTTGGCCTTTTTAATCCTTATCGGATTTATGTTAATTACGGAAAGTATGCATTTGTCAGAAGCCCAATTGGCCGGTCAACATGTTGGTGTAGTACCTAAAGGGTATCTGTATTTCGCCATTGCCTTCTCGTTGGCGGTAGAATTCATCAACATGAAAATGCGTAAAAAGAAATCATAAACCGAAATATTACTTTACAAAACTCTCCTTTAAAAGGGGAGTTTTTTATTTATAACCTTTATAAACCACTGTATATAAAATAGATATATAATAATTATCACTATATGACGATTATCATATTTAGGCTCGAACCAATACAATACCTTTGGTTTAGTTATAGAGGTATGGCTAATTGTAAATCGGAGGCTTATGGAAAAAAAAATCACCATATTAAAAAGATTTTCATCTTTTAAAATTGTATTAATATACGCAGCAGTAAGTATAATATACATTTTTTTATCAGACTACATTTTAGAACTTTTTTTCAATGATTTTGTTTTAATTTCTAAGTGGCAAACTGTAAAAGGGATAACATTCATTATTGTCACTTCCACACTATTGCATGTTTTAATGAAAATGAACATCAATAAATTATCCAATTACTACAGGCAAATTATTGATTTCAAACTGGTTTCTGAAGAACAATCTAAACAATCTAAGCAAGAATATATTGCACTGTTTAACCACAGTCCACTACCCATGTGGATATTTGATTTGGAAAGCTTACGCTTTTTAAATGTTAATGAGGCGGCTTGCGAACATTATGGTTTTAGCTATGAGGAATTTATGGCTATGACCATCAGGGAAATACGACCAGAGGCAGAAATTCCGGAAATGGAAGCTTTATTAACCAGAGCCATTCAAACATCAGATGCCTCGTTCATGGGGTTGATGAAACACCGTAAAAAAAATGGGGATGTTATCCAAGTCAAGCTCAAAACATCTCAGGTTAATTTTGACCGTAGAATTGGGATTTTGGTTTCTGCAGTAGATATCACACCCGAAATTTGTATTCAAAATAAGCTATTAGCAGTCAATACCCGACTCCAACAGGCTTGCGAAATTGCCACTATGGGCTATTGGACAAACGACTTAAAAACAGGAGAAATTATTTGGTCGGTTGAAATGCACAAAATATTCGAAACCAATCCTGATACCTTTTTGTTGACCATGGACAATGTCAAAAATCGATTTCATCCGGAAGAACGTCAAAAGTTAAATACAGCTACTTTTTCCAATTTCGAATTAGATGAAATCATCGAGAGCGAACAACGAATTATTACTGATTCAGGCAAAATAAAATGGATTTTAGAAAGGATACATCTTATCAGAGATGAAAGCAATATTCCTGTAAGATTAGAAGGAATTGCTGTTGATATAACCAAAAGAAAACTACACGAACAAGAAATTTTTGAAAGCAATGAACGTTTCAAAATTTTAGCCAAAGCCACCGTTGAAGCTATAATTGATTGGGATCATATTAACGACACCATTTTTTTCGGAGAAGGATTTAATACTATGTTTGGTTATGAAGCAGGAATGGCCGATAAAAATTTATGGCTAAAAAACATCCATTCTGATGACAGCGAAAGGGTAATAAAAGATTTAAAAAAAGCCATCAAGAACTCTAAAAAAGAGTTATTCAATACCGACTATCGCTTTGTTAAAGCCAATGGGGAAATTGCCTATATTCAACACAAAGGCATTTTTATTCGAAATGCAGATGGGGAAGTAACCCGTATCATCGGAGCTATGATTGACCTAACGGAATCTTTAGAAAAAATGAACAAAATTGAGTCACAAGACAAAGCTTTAAGAGATATCTCGTGGACACAATCGCATGTAGTTCGTGCGCCGTTAGCCAATCTTTTAGGCTTAATCAATTTGCTGAAAGACAATAAAAAAATGGGGTATACCGATGACAGATTGATAGATTACATAGGCGAATCTGCGAATAAACTAGATCATATCATTCACGATATTGTAAAAAAATCTACTCAGAACGGTGTTCATTAGTATTATTCCTTTTTG
>JBEBBH010000277.1:0-18301 GCA_041158485.1 Bacteroidota bacterium
ATACCGCTGCTAATACCGTCGGCAGCCAAAATGATATCGGCCTCTTGGTATTGACTGATGTCGTCTATATTTTGTTCGAAATGCAGGTTAACACCTTCTTCACGACAACGTTGGTGCAATAATTTAAGTAATGTTTTTCGGGAGCAACCGCAGAATCCGTTTCCGGCGATGCTGACCTCTTGACCATCACGAGCTACGATGATATCGTCCCAATAGGCAAATTGACTTCGAATTAATTCATACGATTGCATATCGCGTTTGAGGAATTCTCCTAAAGTTTCATCGGAGAAAACTACGCCAAAACCGAAACTGTCGTCGGGTTTGTTGCGTTCATAAACATCAATTTGGCAATGCGGCATTGCTTTTTTGGTTAGGATGGAGAAGTAGAGTCCGCCCGGACCACCACCTATTACTGCTATTTTCATATTTTAAGTTTCTGAGTGACTGAGTAACTAAGTTGCTGAGTCCTTTTATTTAGCCTCGTTTGATGGAGAACAATTCTCCTAATTTAGCGTAGTTGGAGCCTGCCAATCGCGCTATCGGCTTATAGGTTTCTAAATTGATTTTGTAATTGTCTGATAACACGGCGTCGTCAAAATGCATCATCACGATCCGGCCGATAATGATGCAGGAGCCACCGTTTTTATGATCTTCGAGAAAGTAATGATGAACCAATTCGCATTCCAATTGTACCGGACTTTCGGCTACGCGCATGGGTTTTATTTTGACTGATGGAAGAGGCGTAACACCGGCTAAGACAAATTCGTCTACTTCAGCCGGAACCGATTGCGCTGTGGTGTTCATTTGTTCCACCGTGCTTTCGGTGACCATGTTGACCACAAATTGACCGTTGGCGAGTATGTTATTTAGGGTGTCTTTATTGGTGTGGTTGGCTCTGTTTACGGAAAACATAATGTGCGGCGGATCTTCTCCGGCAGCATTGAAATAGGAAAACGGTGCGAGGTTGTTGATGCCGTCTTCGCTTACGGTGGCTATCCATCCGATAGGTCTGGGAATGATAGCGCCTGTCATTAATTTGTACACTGCTGATGGCTCAAGCAGGTTAGGGTCAAATAGCATAGTGTTGTTTGTTTACTACAAATTAAAGCTATTTTTTTGATAATTTTTACAGGATTGCTAATTTCTGTGCCTTTCTTTTGGGAATAGTATTTCTTTACAGTATAATTTTTTGTGTTACCGTTAGTCCGTTCTTAAGGGTTGTTTTTACAATTAAAGTTTGTCGATTTAATGTTGTTTTTTCTATGACAAAAGTGTTTTGATTCACCGAGTTGGCTTCACTTAATTTTCTGCCAACAATATCAAATACCGAAATATTGGTTATCAGCTCATCAGAGGATTCCACTGTAAGGTATTTTTCATCGGTGTAAACTGCTACCGTGTTTTCTGTTAGATTTCGGTCGTGTTCTTCTGCTGTTTCTATTTTGTTTCTGAATCTTAGTGCAAAACGATTATTGTTTTGACCTTGGTTGATGGTAAACGAATACGGGCTGTTTTTCAGGTTGTGCAATTTTCCGGTGAGTTTGTCTTCTAAATAAATTGCCCGACTTGGATTTGAAAACAATCCATCTACTGCACCTAAAGCAATGGTGTATTTTCCGGTGGTTGGGATAGCCACTCCTAACGGAATCACATCTTTATTGTCAAACGACAGTTTTCTTCCTTGTATGTTGAATTTTTCTGTACCGATTAAAGAATACAGCGCCATACTACCGGTGTATTGGGTAACAGCGTCAAAAAAATGATCTTTTCGGTTGGTCGCACCTTCAATATAACCTACCAGCATTCGGTCGGAATTGGTATTGGCATCCAGTAAATCCAACCAAATTCTGTGTCGTTCTATGTTGGTAAACTCTGTATTGGTTGAGGCTGACGCATTTCTGTAAAAAGTGGTGTTGCTGTAATTTTGATGGCGTAAGGAGTTGTCAAAAACTACGCTGTCGGTTGCGCTTGGTCCATCGTTCATTTGTACAAAAAATCCTTGAGCTGCTCCTACATATAAATCTTCTCCGGCGGTCGGACAACAATTGGTTCCGGTATAGTTGTAAGTCAAGTAATCCCCCGGACTGTAGTTGTAAGCAAACGAACCGTAAAACGGACTGTTTATGGCAGAAGGTAAAGTACCATGTGTCCACAATTTTATATTTCCTGCAATTGCTGCTCGGTTGTTGTATAAAAAAGTACCACCACTAATGGCCGATGGATATGGATTTCCAATTAGATTCCAATTGTCGCTATAGTTGGTGATTTCTGTGCCATTTAGACCTTGGTGGTAAACTGCATTCACATCATCTCCTCTGGATATAGGAATGCTAATCAAGCCATTGTTAGGCGTTCCTGTAAATGTACCATAAAGGGTAGATGGTACAGTAGCACTGAAGCTTGATGGACCGCGAACAATATAGCCTTTGGCAGTAACCATGTTTTCAGATGCTGCTGAAATCCAATTTCCTTGACCGCCATTGCTGTTTGGGATGGTGGTATTCCATTTAAAAACGGGTCCGGAGACCACCGGAGCAGCTATATTGTTTACGTTAAAATTGGCTACAGGCGACGACCAATACACATAATCGGCTCTTCTGATATTTGCGTTTCTTTTGTAAATAATATTACCGCTGTTTGCGTCGTTGTTGATTTGAATCAGATTAGAAGTATTGTCTAATTGAAACGTTCCCCCGGTTTGTACGTTAACCCATTGGGTTACGGTGATGTTATTTCCTGAGTTGACCAATAGTGAAGCGCCATTCATAACGGTAAGTGTTCCGGCATAAGCATTGTAATTGGTTCCTGAGATTAAAGGATTGTTAGGGGTTATCGGAACGACTACACAATCCAGACCGGTTGGAATACCCATCGGAGTCCAGTTATCATTGTTGTTCCAGTCGTTGCTTACACTCCCGTTCCAGGTTTTACCGCTTTCTACGGCTACGGTGGTTTGATCGGTTTCTACCAATGTAGTACCATTGCATAACGCATAGGTAATTTCGGCAGTATAGGTGGTAGTGGCAGTAGGACATACGCTGATAGTATCGGTAGTTCCGACTACGGGACCATTGGTATCCGTTCCTTCATACCATTTTACAGTGGTTAATGCATTTCCTGAAGGAACAAAACGCCATGCTTCATTAGTCGTTACCCAGTCGGTATCCAAACCGTTTCGTCCAGGTGCAACTACTGCTTGTGCTCCTGTGGCATTTTGGATGCCAACTATAGCATTTCCGAAATTCCAAGAACTGCATAATGTTTTTTCTTGAATATAAACTTCAATGATGTTGGTGTTTTCATAAAGCACCATCATTCCGGTATATTTGATAGAGGTACAAGCATACATAGGGACATTTTTCCAAGAAACCACCAGGGCTCTGCAACCGGTATTTAAAGTAATGAGTTCCCAACCGATGTTACCACCTACACCCGGATGAATATCTTGGTATACTCCGAAAATGGCATTTTTAAAAAGTGACGGATTGGGAAGATTACTGTTGAAGCTCCAAGCCGAACCTCCGCTAGGGATGTTATTAACAACATCAAAAGTGATAGCTCCGTTTGAACTTACCAAGCATTTGTTATAGGTGTTACCGTAAAAGCAAAAATTAAACGGAAGGTTTACTATAGGTGACCAAACGTCATCGGTATTGATGCTAAGCGGATTAGCCAAACAGCCGTACTGATATGGCGGTGCATAAGGAATGGATTGAACCACATAGCCGGAGGTGTCGCCTATAGGCAAGTATTGCGCTTCTAAATCAACGCAGCCCATAGCACTACAGCTGTTAAGCGGTGCAGGATCAGTCCCATTCAGGTTTAAACCGCCTGCTGTTACCGAAGGACAACCTAAAGCAGTGGTGCCCAATCCGTTTCCGGTAGTGCAATTGGATTGAGAGAAAGTAACAGGTCCAACCCAAACACCGGCACCATCAATGGCATCACAATAGGAGCGCACCCAAAAGTAATATGTTGCTGCCGGATTGAGGCCACTTAAGCTGACCGAGTTCACTCCGACGCCTACACTTCCTGTTGGCACTGCAAAATAGCTAGGTGCTACTGCTGAGGTAGCAAAATAATATTCATATCCTCCATTGGGAGCCGGTGTTGGTGCAATCCAACTTATAGTTGCTGTAGTTTGCCCAGTAAAAATGGCGGTCAAATTACTCGGGTTTTCGCCACACGGTAGAGGTGTTACTTCCAGAGTATAGTCTTCAGTTTCACCGGAGGCTATGGTACCACAGGCAGTTGGATTTAGTGAACCACTATCGGCTTTTATTCTCATTCGGTGTTGCCCGATGCTTGTATTGCCGGGTATGGTAAAGCTACCTGTAGCGGTAAGTACAAAGGCTCCCGATGCATATACTTTTTCACCTATATCGTTAAAATCCAAATCGTCATTCCAATCTATCCAAATATTGAAGCCGTAGGTCAAAGAACCGTTGAAAAAAGCTGTCGTAAAATTTACCGTACCGTAAATTTGTTGGGTAACTATTTGCGTTAAAAAAGCACCATAACCTGAAGGCGAATAACCACTTCCTGTATTGCTGATGTTGGTTGAACCACCCGAGGTAGTAAAATTGTTAATGTATCGAGTTGCTCCTATCGAATTTGAAGCACAATAGCCTGTAAATACTGACCCGTTAACATAAGTACTGCTACATAGTGAAGAGGTGGCTTTAATGCGATAGTAATAAGAGTTGTTGATGGTTAAACCAGTTACTGTAAGACTAATAGTTGGATTGAGTACACTAAAAGGCGAACCTAAAACCGGTGTTGTAAAACCGGGATCTGTGGCTACTTCAATAGTGTAAGTTATGGGTAATGCATTGCCTCCTATGGGAGCAAACCAATTCAACGTAAAACTGTTGGCTGTGATATTAGTTGTGTTTACGCTTATAGGTTCGGTTACACAAGTGTATACATCGTAAGTCAAAGGTTGAAGTGCACTATAGACAGGACCGGCACAATTAGTTCCATTATTATAAGCATAAATAAAATAGTAATAATGAGTGTTTCCGGTAACATCTGTAGCGGTAAAATTGGGAGTAGTGCTATTGGCTACAAAGGTATAGTTCGAACCTAAATTGTTGATGTTAAAAGCATTGTACACAGTATTGTTAACCGGATGTAAAGGAGGTACTGCTACAGTAGACTGAATGGTCAAATACCCGTTAGCACTACCACTAAAACTACCGTTTATGGCTGTACTATTAGCTGAATCCAGAACAAAATTACTTGCCTGACTAACCGGTTCATCACAAGCAGGTGGTGAAGTAGCACAAATTCCGAAGTTGCCGCTATCGCCGCCACCGTTTTCCCAAAAGCGTACATAAAGCACTTCTCCTGGTGTTCGGCTTGAAACAGAAACGCTTGACATTAGTGCGTTATTACTACTGTCGTCATCACATATTATTTCCGTTAAGGCATTGCAATCGCCTTCATAAAAAGCTACACCGCTATTAGTGACACTATTGTTTTGTGTGTCAATTACTACCATCCCTGTTACCGGTACTACCACGGAAAACCAAACATCGTCGTTCACATAGTTGGCACAGCTGGGTATTCCTGCACTAGTGGTGTTGCTCGCATTGGTATTAGAGAAAGTTTCGTAGTTGCAGTTTAAAGTCACACTCAATGGAATGGCATTGCAAGGCTCATCATTATCGGGCGGAATAACACCACAAGTAATCATAAAACTTAAAGCACCGCCTGTAGTTGATTCAGGGTCAGCCAAAATATAATATTCGACACCCGCAGTTAATTGAAAATAAGCACTAGTAGCAGCATCTGTTAATGTACCGATACAATTCCAATTCAGTTCATCACAACCCAATGCCGCTTCTTTAAATTGGTAATCGATACCCGAGTAAGCATTGTTTTGCACTATCGAGTAGCTAGCGGTACTATCCGGAATAAAAGAGTACAATTGCTCTACACCATTGGTGGTTAAGCCACAGCCTGAAATTCCGTAGCTACCATAACCGGGCGCTATAGTATCTGATTGTGTAGTGTTGCAAGTCAGACTTGGCGGTACTGCATTACACGGATTAGGAGGCGTAGTAATGCAAATGCTGAAAGTTCCAAATCCTATATCCAGCGGATTACTGTAAACGCGAACATAATAGTTGTTGCCAACGATTAATCCGGAAATTACGCCGCCTTCTACTTCGTTTCCTGTGGTAGCATCGTTACATGACCAACTGGTTAATCCTCCGACGCATGTACCTTCAAAAACTTCGAATACAGCATCGGTTAGGGTAGTTGGTGTTACAGCTATAACGTGAGTAGGATTGGTTGCTGTAAATTGATACCACACATCGTCATCGGCCGATCCGGAACAGGCCGGTAGGGATTCGTCTGCCCCTATGGTTGTTCCATTGCTGCTAATGTTACACACACTAGTTGGGTTGACTGTTAGTGTTACGGCTCCCGCACACTCATCATTAGCGGGTGTTGGCGGACGACAAGCCAGGGTAAAGTTGACTGTACCTCCTGTTGCACTAAGCGGATCTATCATGATGTAGTATTCATCACCATCATTCAAATCGATATAAGGGCTAACAGAGTTGCCTTCTAAAGTTGCGATACAATTCCAACCGAATTCGCTACAACCGTTATTGGCTAACATTATCTGGTAATTAACCGGTCCGAAAGCACTGTTTTGGACTATGTAATAATCGCCGTTTTGGGTAGGCGTAAATACGTAAATATGTTCTACACCAATAGCGTTATCTCCGCAAGCAAAATTATTATAACTACCGTAGCTTGCCGGAATGATTTGGTTGATGGTGGTTCCGCAAGTATCAATTTCGGTAATGGACAAACACGGATTTGGTGGCGCGCTGACACAGATGGTAAAACCACCTTGCCCATCAGCTTCGGCTTCACTGTACACACGAACATAGTAGGTGTTTCCAACGATAAAACCTGTTATCGGAGCTGTTTCGGTCGCACTGCCTGAGGTTTCATCTATACACATCATACTTACCATATTGTCGCAACTGCCATCAAAGACTTCAAATACTACGTTGGTTAGTGTACTTGGTGTTACGGAGATAATTTGAGTCGGACTCAAAGCGGTAAACGAATACCATACATCGTCATCGGCCGTACCACTGCATCCTGTCAGTGATTCAGTAGCTGCTGAGGTATCGCCACTGGCAGTCACCAAACAAGAATTAAAAGCATTGACACTAAGTGTCGTAGCATTTAAGCAGTCGTCATTATAAATAATGGGAGTAGCACAAGTGATAGCAAAGTTTACCGTTCCACCGCCAGTAGTTTGCGGATCAACCAAAAGATAATAGGTTATTCCGGCTGTTAAGGCAAATGCCGAACTGGTTGCTGTATTGGTTAAGTTGGCAATGCAAGTCCAACCCGTTGCACTACATCCACTTGATAAAGGTTTGAACTGATAATTGATATTCGTATAAGCGCTGTTTTGCTGAATTGTATAATTTCCGGATATAACCGGAGTAAAAGTGTATATTTTTTCTACACCGGATGCGGTATTTCCGCAAGCCAAGTTAGCATAAGCGCCGGTTCCGGAAGGAATAACTGTGTTGATGTTGGTGTCGCAGGCAGTAATATTACTTACACTGCTGCACGGATTGATTACTGCTGTTACACAAAGCGTGTCTATGGTCATATCGGAGCCACCGCCTACATTCACTACTTTGAGGTAGTAGGTGCCATTGGCTAAAGTTTGGTTGATGGTTTCGGTTTGTGAAGAGTTATTGGCCGTATCGCTGTTGGCACAAGCTATTTGTGTTAAACCGGTACACGCTGCCGTAGAGGATAGCAATTGCAAGTATAAATTTCGATCTACCGAATCGGCTTTGATTTTTACATTTAAAGGTCCGCCCGTAACGGTAAAGGTGTACCACCTTTCTTGGCCGAAGGTAACTGTGCCACAGGCGTTATTGATGTTGGGTGTGTTTTGGGTAGTGTCGTCTACCAATTCCAGTTCACGGCATGCACCATTAATGGTAATGGGAAGGGCAGTGGCACAAGTATTTTGAGCGGTTGTTTTAAAAATCCCAAAGAGACTAATGGTTACATAAAATAATAAAAGAGGTGAAAGAGTAAACTTCTTTTTCATGGGCAATTGTTAAAAAGTTATTCTTTGGGGACTTATTGATAACAAGTCAACCCCAAATAACCCTAAACAATTGTTAATTATTTTTAATAATCTTTCGCTTTCTTTTGTTAATAAGGGAAAAGAATCAGAGGATATTCTTTCTTGGTTTTGTGATTAATCCAAACACCTTTTATGGTTCCGTTTTCCCATTCGGCCTCAATAATACCTATCAATCCTGAAAAGTCATCAGTACTTTGTTCCATCAAATAAAAATGATTGTCTTTAAAAGTGCCGTGACATTCAATAGGTGTTTTGTATTTGTCATACCAATAGGTAATGGTTAAGGAACTATCGTAATTGATGTTTGGCAACACTAACGTGACGGCGTTGTTGCCAATTTTTCCTTTATACATTTTCCCGATGGGAGAAGCGCTGTTGTAATTTTTGATAGGAGTATCGTATAACACGTTCTTGCCGTAATCGGAAAGTAAAGGCAGCAAATCGGTATAAGAAAACGGTAGATCAAATTGGTATAAATCATCAATAGCTCGATTTACATGACTTGAACAGCGACCTCTTAACAGGTGTAGTTGGTTTTTTGTGAAATAGTAATCAAAATCGCCCAATTGGTATTCGGTATAGTCGGACAAGCAGTTTTCGTATAATTCAATTTGTGCTTGGTAGCGATCGAACAACTCGCGTTGGGATATACTATCAATTTCAGTCAAGTTCTTTTTTGTCTCTGAAAGAAAAGCAGTGATTTCTTTTTTCACCATAGTATTCACTTGCTGGGCCAGTAAAATATGCTTTTCGGCCCGAATGATATCCGTTACTAAAAGATAATTTCCGGTACGGAGGTCAAAATTTTCGTGGCTCTCATAGCCTTCAAGATAAGCACCACTAAACTCGGTACTCATGGTTAGGCTTAATACGTTAGGAGGTGTATCTTCTTTAGTCCATCCATAAAACAGATAGGAGCCACCTTGATTTTCCGGGCTGTCGTAGGTGACTTTCTCAAAAGGAGTTTTTTTAAAAACACCCGGTAGGTGTTGTAAATAGTGTAATTGCAAAAAGGTGTTTATTTTTTCACCAATTTTTGTTTTGGGAGCTGTTTGTATTTCAGGAAAGGTGTATTCTTCAGAAACCGGATACAAGTTGCGAATAACGATGGTATTATTCTGTCCGAAAACGAGTTGTGTTATCAGTGTTACACACGCTATTGTCTTACTTAACCTCATTTAATTTGAATATTTTTTTGATGAGGCTAACTATAGTGGTGGCCAATATGGCGCCCAAAAAAGCCAGAAATATATCTTTCTGTGCATCCCAAATATCGCCTTGAGTTCCCAAATAAGCATCACCTTGAGACGGGAAAAAGATGTCGGCCACAGCCCATTCGATCAACTCGTAAAAGCCGCTTACCGATAACGTAATTTCTATAGGTAACACCCAAGCCACCATGGTTGGATATTTCACCCATTTTAAGAACAATTCCCGCATAGGGTAAGCCAATAAAAATCCAAAGCTAAAGTGTACTATTCTGTCATAATGATTGCGTTCCCAACCCATATAATCTTTAAGCCAATAGCCAAAAGGGTTTTCGGCATAAGTATATTTAGCACCGTAAACGTGAAGACACAAATACACTGTGATTAGGAGGTAAGATAGGTCGCTGAATTGGTATTTCTTATAACTTACAATTAAAAACAAAAAGAAAAGTACTGTCAAAGTATTTTCTAACAGCCAATTGTTGAGATCGTTGGTTCCCAAAAGTGTACTTGTCCATAATACTAAGAAACTCGACAAAAAAAGCCACAACCAACGGTTTTGTTTGAATGGTGTTCGATTGGGTGAAATGGCAAAGGTAAATGACATAAGCGCGTTACGGTTTTAAGGTTAGATGTTATTTCAATAGCTTTAAATTGTTTGTTTTGACTATCTAAAAGTCTAGTAATTACTTTAGTTTAATAGTGAATTTTGTGCCTTTGCCAATTTCACTTTCCACTTCAATTTGACCGCCCATATCGGTAACATGATTGTAAACCAAGTACAGGCCGATGCCATGACTGTCTTTGTGTTCGTGGAATTTTTGATGCAATCCGAAGATTTTATTTTTCACTTTCTCAGTATCGAATCCACAGCCGTTGTCAGCTACTATCAATTCTCTACTTCCGTTATTTGTTTGAGTACTGATTGTAATAACTGAGGCTATACCGGGTTGGCGGTATTTAATGGCATTGGTGATAAGGTTGATAAAAATACTTTCGAGATAAACCCTATTGTATAGGACTGTATCAAAAGCATCAAAGTTGAGGTTTACGGTAATTTTTGCCTCGCTGATTTGGGCTTTGATGGATTGTAGTATTCTTTGAATTGTTTGGGTAAGCGATAGCTCTTCCACTGTAATATGCAGATGATCTTGATGCCCAATATTATCCACATAACTGTTTAAAGTTTCTTTTAAACTATTTGAAGTGATTTTTAGGATATCAATGAGTTCCAATGTTTCTGGGTCGTCAATTTTACTTACGTCGAGTAATTCAAACACCGAAAGCAAATTGTTTACCGGAGAGCGCAAATCGTGAGAAGCAGTGTAAGTAATCTTTTTTAAATCCTGATTGATTTTTTTGAGATTGGTGAGCAGCTTATTGCGCTTTTCTTCAATCTTTTTGCGGTAGGTTACATCTTTAGCAATGGCATACACTAGGCCGTGTTCAAAATGCGGCATGGAAGTCCACGCCAACCATACCATATCTCCCGATTTGGTTAGGTACCGATTTTCAAAATGTAACAAAGGCTCACCGTTCTTGACTAAGGCGCGCATATGATTGGTTCTTTCTAAGTCGTCGGGATGTATAAAGCTGTTGATAGGTTGTGATAGTAATTCTTCTTCGGTATAGCCTAAGAGTTTACACACTGATGGATTCACTTTTTTAAAGTAACCATCGTAGCCGGCTATAAAGAACAAATCAGCAGAAATATCAAAAAAGACTTCAGTCCAGTATTGTTGGGATAGGGCTTTTTTATCTTTCATTGGTGAGAAATCAGATTAGTAAAGATAACCAATTGTTTTCTTGCTGCAAGGTAAAATATAAAAAAAATCCCACTTCATTTAGAAGCGGGATTTTATACTTTGAGTGCGAGAATTTGAACTCTTAGGTCTTATTAAAATTGCTCTCTTCCGGCAAAGTGGAAAGCACCTTCGATAGCAGCATTCTCATCAGAGTCTGAACCGTGAACAGCGTTTTCACCGATAGAAGTAGCGTATTTTTTACGAATAGTTCCTTCTGCAGCTTCAGCCGGGTTAGTAGCACCGATTAAAGTTCTGAAATCTTCAACAGCGTTGTCTTTTTCTAAGATAGCTGCTACAATTGGACCACGAGTCATAAACTCTACTAACTCACCAAAGAAAGGTCTTTCCGAGTGTACTGCGTAGAATTTTTGAGCATCAGCTACAGTCAATTGTGTTAATTTCATTGCTACAATTCTGAAACCACCTTCAGTAATCATATTTAAAATACCACCGATGTGTCCTTTTTCAACAGCATCCGGTTTAATCATGGTAAAAGTTCTGTTTGTTGCCATTTTGCTATAAATGAATTTAAAATTTACTTCTGTATTGGGCACTTTGCCTTTTTCGCGTGCAAAAGTAGCGTTTTTTAAGCTATTTGCAAGTAAACATTTTATAAAACTAAAATTGTGAAGTTTGACGCCAACGGTTTTAGGTTGTCATACAGTTTTCGGATGTAATCTTCACCAAATTCAACATAGAATTCCGAGAAGTTGCTTCGTCTTTCTTGTAACGATTGGTTAGGGAAGAGCTCATTTTGTAGCTGAATGATGCGTTCTAAAACATCAGCATGTTGGCGCTTCTCCGCTTTGAGCAAACGTTTTTCTAAGTTTTCCAATCCTTTGAGTTGTTTTACTTCTTGTGCTTTTACAGCCTTACCAAATGAATTATCTGTTTGTAATGCCATTTCGTGTAAAGCGGCAAATTGTTTTTTAAGATGTTCCTTTTGTGCGGTAAAATCTAAGTTGAACTGAGAGAATTCTTGTGTCTTTTGATTGAATAAGCCTTGCTGGTTGCTGAATAAATCGGCCCAAGACAATCCTAATTTGTCTGCTTTTTGCGATTGCTTCTCTGTAGCCAAAAGGACAGAGTTGCGGACTAAAAGTATGGGGAAGCTAATTTGGTTAGCTTTGAAGTTTGACTTCAATTGTAACCAATAAGCAATTTCACCGCCGCCGCCTATATAACACAGATTGGGTAAAATGACTTCTTGGTACAGCGGTCGTAATATAACGTTCGGGCTGAATTTTTCCGGATTTGAATCGACTAAAGCCAAGATTTCTTTTTCAGTGAACACCAACTTGGTTTGGTTTACTTTGTAAAGACCTTCTTCTAACACTATGCGTTCGCGGATGTTGTCTTCTATGTAAAACAAATTGATTTCACGTGGATTAACCTGTATGGTGTAATCTTTCAGGATTTCATTGGTTTGGTTGACTTTTTTAAAAGCCGTTTGTTGCAACAGTTCTTGTTTGATATGAGGCGCGAAAAGTTGTTTTAAAGCCACATCATCGCCATCAATAATGACCAAGCCTTGGTTGCCGAACAATTCGTTGGCCAAGTAACGGGTGGCATCGGCCAAATTGCCCTGTTTTAAATAGCTGTTGGTGAACAACGATTTCAAATACTTTGCATTATCGCCTAAACCTAATTCTTTGGCAAATACTTCGAAAACGGCTTCCAAACCGGCAGTAGACAATCGGCCAACCGGTCCGTTACTCTCGCGATTCCATTGTATTTTGGCGTGTTTGAAATGAAAGTAATTGATCTCGGCAAAATCGTGATCTTCTGTAGCCATCCAATACAACGGCACAAAATTATAATCGGGATAAGCCTGTTTCAGTTCCTTGCAAAGGTTGATGGTCGACACAATTTTGTACAAAAAGTACAATGGCCCGGTAAACAAATTGAGCTGGTGTCCCGTGGTTACAGTAAAGGTTTTGGTATTCGATAAAAGACTAATGTTGTTTTGGGTAACTTCTGAAATATCAAAACCTTGGTATTGCTGTTCTAAAGCAGTAACTAAAGTGTTTCTGTTAGCATTGTTGTTGTATTCTTGCGCTTTTTCCGCTATTTGTAACCGAAAGTTTTCCAGCGTTGGAAACCTATTGTAAAGCGCTTTCAATTCGGGCTTTTGCTCTAAATAATCAACTATGAGTTTAGAGAAATATCCTGAATTTTTATAGCTGATACAGTCGGTTGGCATGTGTTATTTTTTGGTAAAAGTACAGAAATCCGTTTTTGACATAAAAAGGTTTAACGTTGAATTAAGGAGTGATTACTGAACCATACAGATAGTCATCGCCCAAGTAAAAGCTGGAATTTCCTCTGCTCATGGTGACCTTTTTCAAACGGATGGTATGCTGAAATCCGCTACCGAAAGTAGTAGTGCTGACTTCAATAATACCGCTTACATCGGCTACACCATCATTGGCTGTCCATTCTTGAGAAAGCGTAGGTGTGGTTGGAGTAGTAGCGGCACAAAAATAAGCGTCGTTAACCGGACCGCTAAACAAACGGTAAGTTGCTTTATTGGTCGCGCTAATTAATGCTGTTCTTGGTGTAGTGGTTTGTTCGTTTTGTAATAACGTACTGTAATCGGCAAAATCCAAGATAAAAGATTCGCCTCCACTAAAATTAAAAATTCGGTTGTCGCAGGTGCTTTTTTCGGCTTCTTCATTAAAGCCAAAAGCCAAGGGTGCAACACTAGTAGTGTAATTTCCAAACGTGTAAGTTTCGTATACTTGCGTACCGTTTGGTTTTTGGAACGTAATGTCTTTAAATACAATAAAGTGTTTGTAACCGGTGATTTGTGTAATTCCTGTTGTGGCATTTACAGTTTTTACAGCGGTAGTCGTAATTTGAACCGTTCCGGCAACGGCATTCCATTCTTCTAATAAGTTAGGCGTTGCCGAAGGTATGGTAGGACAGATGTTGTCGGCGCTGGCGTCACCATTGTATTGACGGTAAATAACTTCAACATTGGAACTGATATTAACTTCAATCGGGTCGCCTTCCGGGGTTTCATCGTTGGCAAAATTACTGGCCGGTATGGCTAAAATCAGCATTTCACTGTCTTTGACTTTGTAAATAACATCTTTGCTGCTGCACTTTTGTGCGTTAACTTCGCTAAAATCAATCGTGTCTACAGTCAAATCGCCATCATCACAAGCGGTGATTAAAAGTAAGGCCGTCAATATCCCTAAGAGTCGTTTCATGGATGAAAATTTTTAGCAAAAATAACTTTTTTACCCTACAAAATGTATCTTTTATCATTTAATTAGTATAGTCGTTTTATATCTTTGCACCATGCAAAAAGTATATCTCGACAACGCCGCAACTACGCCCATTCGTCAGGAAGTGATAGATGAAATGGTACGCGTAATGCAAACCGATTTTGGTAATCCGTCTTCCACACACAGTGCCGGCCGAAGTGCTAAAGCGGTCATTGAAACCTCCCGCAAAACGATAGCCAAGCTGTTGCATAGTGCTGCCTCGGAAATTGTATTTACTTCGAGTGCCACCGAAGCCACGAATTGGATTTTGAGAAGTGCCGTGAAAGATTTCGGCGTAAAAAGAATCATCACTTCTAAGGTGGAACATCATGCCACTTTGTACACCGTGAAAGCGTTACAAGAGGAGTTTGGTATTGGTGTCGACTATATCAACATCAATCCCGACGGCAGTTTAAACTATCAGCAATTGGAAGATTTATTGCAAGTTGACGTTAAAACTTTGGTGTCTCTGTTGCATGTGAATAATGAAACCGGAGTGGAAAGCGACATGGTTCGAATTGCCTCGCTTTGCCAACAATATCATGCCTTATTTCATTGTGATACGGTACAATCTGTGGGGAAAACAGTGATCGATTTACAGCAAGTGCCGATTGACTTTTTAGTGTCGAGTGCGCACAAATTCCACGGACCGAAAGGAATTGGCTTTGCTTTTGTGCGCAAGAGTTTGGTGTTACAACCGTTGCTTTTTGGCGGCGAACAAGAAAAAGGCTGGCGCGCCGGTACCGAAGCCGTTCATCAAATAGCCGGAATGGCCAAAGCGTTGGAATTGGCGTACGAGCATTTGGAAGAAGAAACCCGATATATCACTGATTTAAAAGCCTATTGTTTGAGTCAATTGCAAACGGCTTTTCCCGATGTAAAGCCCAACGGTAGCAATACTTTTTACAACATCTTAAATGTAGCTTTACCTTTTTCACCTGAAAAAACAGCGATGATTTTATTCAATTTGGATATGAAAGGAATTGCCGTTTCTCGCGGTAGTGCTTGTCAAAGTGGTAGTATCAAACCGTCTCACGTTTTGGCTGAAATGCTTTCGGAAGCCGATTTGGCAAAACCGAGTCTGCGTATTTCTTTCAGTCATTATAACACTACGGCAGACATCGATTATTTAATTAAAGCTTTGCAAGAAGTTTAAATTTTGGTTTGATTTACTATATTTGAGTCACTTAAACAATTAACTATGAGAAAGATATTTTTATCAGCAGCGTTGGCTTTAGGTTTTACTGCTGTAGTGGTTGCCCAAAAGAAAGGCGATGTGGAGTTTGGTTTTAATGTTGGTTACAACAATTCAACGATTTCCAATTCGGATGTTTCTGCCGATTCGGCTATTGGATTTAACGTTGGCGGTTCTGTAGATTATTATTTTTCGGATCGTTGGAGTATTAAAGGAAAGCTGATTTACGATCAAAAAGGTTGGGATAACGGTTTTATTGAAGACAGCGACGGATTTAGTTATGTAACCGATTTCAATATTAATTATGTAACAGTACCGGTAATGGCGAATTGGCATTTCGGGAGCAAGAGAAATTGGTTTTTAGAGTTTGGTCCGTATATGGGATTCTTGTTAAATGCCGAAGATGTTCGTTTTGGAACTGATGTAACGGATGGTTTTAGTTCAACCGATTTTGGTTTGGCTTTAGGAATAGGTGTAAAAATTCCGGTTTCCGACAAACTTAAATTGTTTTTTGAATACGAAGGACAAGGCGGTGTAAGTGATATTTTTAAAGTGAATGAATTTTCAAGAGTCACCAACAGTCGCTCCAGTTTGAACATCGGACTTAACTTTTTACTGAAGTAGTCATTATTATATATAAAAAAAAATCTGCTCCAGGGCAGATTTTTTTGTTTAGGATTTTCCGGTAGCTGCTTTCTTTTTGGCTTTAGCTTGTTTTTTGAAATAGGCGCGGAACAAGAAATTGCTTTTCAATGCTTCTAAATTTTCATTCAGCTTTTGACTGGCTTGATTGATGTTGGTCATCGTTGAGTCGATTTGCTTCACCAGTTTAGGGTTGTTAGACAAATAGTTGATGGCACCTTTTCCGTCTTTTGCATTGGAAATCGTAGTGTTTAAATTCGCCACTACTTTAGTAATCTCTTGGCTGGACGAATCCAAGTTGGTTACGATATGTCTGATTTTATTGCCTACCACAGTATCTTTTAATACGCCAATTACGTTGTCTTTGTTGTCTAAACCGGCTATTTGACGGTTTAAGTTATCCATGGTTTTACTGGTTTTTTCGCTAGTGATTTTCAGGTTGTGAATGGTAGCTTTTAAATCGTTTGCCATGGCCGAATCGCGAAGCAGCACACCAATGGTTCCTTTGCCGTTGTTGATGTCGTTGGTAATCTTGAGCAAATCGGCTGTCAGTTGCGCGGCATTTTCGTTGGTCACGTTTAAGGTGCTCAACATATCGTCAGTACGGATTCGGTTATTGGATTTGATGATGTCGCCAGGTTGTATCGGAAGTGCTTCGCCTTTACCGGGAATGATGTTAATGATAACACTGCCCACCAATCCATCAGAACCAATAGTAGCCACTGCGTTTTTCTTAATGTGTGGTAAAATGGTTTTGTCAATTTGCATTTCGACGTTAATCGTAGAATCGTTTACAATTTCGATACCGCGAACCGTACCAACATTAATACCCGAGTAGCGCACATTATTGCCCAATTGCAATCCGGCTACGTTATTGAAAACGGCGGTCAAGGTTTCGGTTTTACCAAACATTTGTTGCTTGCTTCCAATAAAATAAATGGTCAAGACAAACAAGGTTAACCCAATAATAACGAACAAACCGAGTCGGATTTTTTGAGAGGCTGTTTTTTCCATAGGACTAAGTTACTTAAAAAAGGCTTTGATTTTAGGATCTTCTGAAGTCGATAGTGTTTCGAAAGTTCCTTCAGCATAATTAATATTGTCAATCAACAGTATCATGCGGTTGGCGATGACTCTGGCACAATCGACATCGTGGGTGATAATAATGGACGAAGTGTTGTATTTTTTCTGAATCGACATCATCAATAAAATAATTTCTTTAGAGGTTATCGGATCTAATCCGGTTGTCGGTTCATCGTATAAGATGATTTTCGGTTGCAAGATGAGCGTTCGCGCCAAAGCAATTCTTCGTTTCATTCCGCCCGATAGTTCACTCGGCATTAAATCGATGGCGTGTGCCAAACCAACATTCTCCAACGCTTCCATAACCATGGGTGTGGTGTCTTCTATAATGCCGAATTTTTTGGTATGACGGCGAAGCGGGAATTCTAAATTCTCTCTAACCGACATCGAGTCGTACAAAGCACTGCCTTGGAATAAGAAGCCGATTTCGGTTCGGAGTTCGTCTAATTCGGCTTGTTCCAATTGGTTGATGTTTTTGCCCATCACTGTAATCGAACCGCTGTCGGGTTCTTCTAAGCCAATCAAACATTTAATCATCACCGATTTTCCGGAGCCCGATTTTCCCATGATGACGAGATTTTCGCCTTCATACAACTCCATGTTAAAACCTTCGAGGACGTGATTGTCGCCAAAGCTTTTTCGCAGTGCTTTAATTTCTATAATAGGTTTTTTCTCCATCGGCTTAACCATAAAAAATATTAGTAACAAATACGGCGATGAAATCTATGATAAACAATAACATCGAAGTATACACCACCGCTGAGTTGGCGGCTAAACCCACACCGGCGGTTCCTTTTTTACAATTGTATCCTTTGTAACAACCAACCAAACCGATGGCAAAGCCGAAAAAGAAGGTTTTGAAAGTGGTGGGAATGATATCGCTGAATTGCAAACTATCGAAAACCTGATTAAAATAGAGTAGGAAAGAGACATTCCCTTTCATGTTTTCT
>JBEBBH010000278.1:0-7836 GCA_041158485.1 Bacteroidota bacterium
TGGCCAATATGTTGATTGATATTGATAAAACTATGTTGAATCAATACCTGGAAATTGAAAAGATTGCCTATTATTCTGTCGCGGGATTTATGGCTACGGTCATTGCGGTGCCGAGTCGAGCGATGCATCAAATTACTTATCCTATTACGGCCAAACTGATGACTCAAGGCAAACATGAAGAGCTAAACGACTTGTATAAAAAGACTTCGATTACGTTGCAAATTGTTGGAGGCTTAGTGTTTGTTGGGATTTTGGTGAATCTTAATCAGGTCTATTTGTTATTACCGGGCAATTATAAAGAAGGTGTTTTTGTGGTTTTTGTACTTGGATTTTCTAAGTATTTCGATTTGATTTTAGGCAATAACAATGCGATCATTTTCAATTCTAAATACTACAGAGCTGTTTTGTTTTTAGGGCTGTTGTTAGGATTTTTCGCCATAACCCTTAATGCTATATTCATTCCTTTGTATTATATGAAAGGCGCTGCAATCGCTACCCTAATTTCCATTACTTTGTATAGTATTGCTAAATTACTGTTTGTGGTTTTGAGAATGAAACTGTATCCTTTTACAGTCAATACCATCTATGCTTTTGTCATTGGAATGGTTTGTTTTTTCATTTTTTACTTTTGGGATTTTTCTTTTCATCCTATTGTTAATATCGTATTGAAATCGGTTTTAGTTTCCTTGGTTTATGTTGGTTTGGTTTACAAAGCCAATTTGTCTCCGGAGATCAATACGGTAATCGAAAAACAACTCAAACGAATAATTCGCTAAAGTTTTAGCCATAAAAAAACGCAATCTTTTCAGACTGCGTTCAGGGTAATTAACTTTAATCTTTTATTGAATTATGAGTTTTTGCGTTACTGATTTTGTTCCTTCATTAAGGCTCACAAAATAAATGCCTTTGCTTAACCCGGAAGTGTTTACGGTAGTCGATAACATTGTCATTTGTTGGTTGTACACTTCTTTTCCAACACAATCTGTAATGACTAATTGAGCATTTCCGTTAGTACAGTTGGTCTCGATAGTAACAGCATCCACAGCAGGGTTAGGATATATTTTCACCGATATTGGTGTGGCAAACTCTTCCGCTTTTAAGATTGCTGTAACTTTTCTGATTTTATGATTGCCTCTATCGGCTATATAAAGCAAGCCACTTGGGTCAAAGCATATTCCCATCGGTTCTGAAAATTTGGCAGCAGCTGAACTTCCGTCGGCAAAGCCTTGCACAGCACCTACAAAGTTGGTCACTGCAGCAGTTCCTAAATCTATTTTTCTGATTCGGTTATTGCCATAATCTACCACGAATAGGTAGTTTTGGTTGCTGATAGCTAATCCCATTGGACTATTAAAACCGGCATTTGTGCCTGTACCATTGTTAAAACCCGGTACGCTTCCGGCAAAAGTGCTCACTTCTCCGGTATTTATAACAATTTTCCGGATACGATGGTTGTTGATTTCTGCTACATAAAGATTGCCGTTTCCATCAGGACAAATTCCGGATAAACCGTCAAATTGAGCTGCTTCACCTATACCGTCTAATGTGCCCTGGATAGAGCCGGCCAAGGTTGAAACAGTACCAGTAATCATATCAATTTTTCTTATTTTGGTGTTGATGCTTTCCGTTACATATAAGAAGTCGCCTTCTCTGCAAATACCAACAGGTGCGTTGAATTGAGCAGTTGCCAAGTCACCGTTTGTATAGCCAAACGTTGAACCGGTATAGGTGGTTACCTCTCCGGTAGCAATTACGATTTTTCGGATTTTGAAATTAAAATAATCGGTCACATATAAATTACCGTTATTGTCGGTGCAAATACCACTTGGACCATTAAATTGTGCGGCTGTTCCAATGCCATCAGCAAAACCTGCAGTAGAACCCGCCAAAGTGCTGACTGTATTGGTGACGATTTCAATTTTTCGAATCAAATTATTAGTGTAGTCAGCTACATACATAAAACCATTGTTGTCAAGGCAAACTGCCCTCGGACCGTGAAATTGAGCTGAAGTTCCGATAGCATCTGTATATCCTGCAGTAGAACCGGCAATGGTTGTTACCGTTTGTGCCATACTTGCAAAAGACCACAAGTAAAAAATGAAGAGTAGTGTAATTTTTTTCATAGGTTAGGGAATTAGTAAGGATTAGGGATTTTGTTTTGATTTTAGGATAATTTTAAGCCATATTCTTTCATATAGGTTTAATTTGTATAGCTAATTTTCTTTCAATGTCTTGGGAGTCAGTATATAAATATACTACAATGCATTGAATTTTGTCGAAGATTTGTTCTTATTTTCGATGAATGGTATCACTTGCTTCGACAAACGGCTAGGATATTTCTTATTTTTTTGATAATTAAAACCTTTAAAAGTTATATACAGTCATTATTTGCTGTTATGAAATACAAAAAATGAGAAGAATCAGAGTCTTTATTATGCTGTTTTTTGAAGAAAGAGAAGTTGTATATTTGAACAATAAACTAAAAAATATTTCACTAAAATGCTGAAATATCTCTTTTAAAATAACCAGTAAAACTATTTACAATGACTCAGGTAAATCCTTATCTTATTTTCAACGGAAATTGCGAAGAAGCATTCCTTTTCTATCAATCTGTTTTTGGAGGTGAATTCCCTTATATGGGCAGATTTAAAGATATGCCGGCTGATGACAATTGTCCTCCGATTTCGGAAGAAGAAGCCAACAGAATAATGCATGTATCGTTACCCATTGGTAATACAGTTATTATGGGAAGCGACAGTACTTCAGGTAGCGGTGATGCGATTATCGGAACCAATATTTCCATTTCGGTGAATACATCGAGTAAGACCGAAGCCGATAGTATTTACAATGGATTAGCAACAGGAGGAAATGCCTTTATGCCTATGACACAAACTTTTTGGGGCGCTTATTTTGGTATGTTAAAAGATAAGTTCGGTATCAATTGGATGGTGAATTTTGATGAAGCCCCGAAGGCTTAAATTATTTTTTTCTCTTTTATACCATAATTAACACTATTGCGTTATAAATAGAAAACCAACTCTTGAAAAAAAAGATTGTCCTTCTGTTACTAGTTGCAGTGGTTGTTGCTTACGGATACAATAGTATAAACTACAAGTATAAAAGTGAACACAAACCCAAAGTCAATGTTTCCAAAACCGATGAAAAGGCAAAGGAAGCTTTGGCTTTTTGTCGTAAAAACAACTTCAATCAAGATTTTTGTATCCTGATTGATATGAGTGTTCATTCGGGATTGAATCGCTTTTTTGTGTACGATTTCAAGCAAAATAAAATCAGTCAACAAATGCTTGTAGGTCACGGTTGTTGTAACTATCCGTGGAGTCAAACGTGGTCAAAAGCCAATCCGACTTTCAGCAATAAAGATGGTAGCCATTGCTCTTCTCTCGGGAAATACAAAATAGGACAAAGAGCTTGGAGTGATTGGGGAATCAACGTTAAATACCTGCTGCATGGCTTAGAGGCAACCAATAGCAATGCGCAATCGCGTTATATCGTTTTTCATTCCTGGGAAAAAGTGTCCGATACAGAAGTTTACCCGAATGGTACACCCGAAGGTTGGGGCTGTCCAACCATATCTAACAACAACATGAAAATCATTGATCCAATATTAAAACGTTCTGCTCAACCGGTTTTAATGTGGATTTACCAATAAACTATTCTTTGTCTTTTCTGCTGATTGAAACCAAAATACCGGCCGCAAGTGATAAAGCGATAAAGCCTAACGAAGCCCATTCCGGGAATTTGTAGTAATGAATGATTAGCATCTTGATTCCCACAAAAGTCAGTATGGCAATCAAGCTGTATTCCAAATAACTGAATTTTTCCAACATATTGGCCAAAAAGAAATACATCGAACGCAATCCTAAAATAGCAAAGATGTTGGAGCTGAACACCAAAAACGGATCTGAGGTAATGGCTAAAATCGCCGGAACGCTGTCTAAAGCGAATAGCATGTCCATCACTTCAATTACAATTAATGCCACGAATAAAGGAGTTGCCGCAGTAATGTGTTTGCGTTTTACAAAAAAGTGCTCGCCATCGGCATGACTGGTAATGGGCATTATTTTGCGAAGGTTTCGGTAAACAAATGATTTTTTCGGATTGAATTCTTCTTCATCGCCTTTGAACAACATTTTGAAAGCGGTGAAAATCAAAAACGCTCCAAATAAATAAGTCATCCAGCTGAATTTGTTAATTAGAATTACGCCAAAGAAAATCATCAATCCTCGGAAGACTATAGCGCCTAAAATTCCCCAAAACAGTACGCGATGTTGGTATTTCTGCGGAATTTTAAAAGAAGCAAAAATCACAGCAATCACAAAAATATTGTCAACACTCAAGGATAGTTCTATTAAATAACCGGTGATGAACTTCATAGAAGCCACTGATGGAGTGATGTCTGTTGGGTTGTCTATCAGTCCGTTTTTATAAATCCAACCTACAACTATACTAAATATAAAAGATAAGGACACCCAGATTCCGGTCCAGATTCCGGCTTCTTTAGGTTTAATGATGTGAGGGTTTTTATTGAAAACGCCTAAGTCTAAGGCTAAGAACAAAAAGATCAGTGCTAAAAAAACAATCCAAACAGTCATGATACTATATTAAGGTAATGCAAATATAGGATTTTGCCTTTTGAAAAATACTAAATAAAAACAACAAGTGTGAATATTGGTTTTTTCATTTTTATATTAAATATTTAAAATACCCCTAAAAAAAATAGGGTATCTTTATTTTGAAATCAAAATAATAGTATATTTGCATCAAATTAATAAGGGTATAATCATTTAAAAATTATTTTTATGTCAACTTTACGTTTTCAAGCCTTAAAAGATGCCTCGAGCAGAAAACCGGTAAAATTTGAAGAAGCCAATAAAAAATCGGCTCTTTTCGGTTCAAATGTATTTAATGATAAAGCGATGAAGCAGTACCTAACTGCAGATGCTTATAAAGGCGTAAAAGATGCCATCCAGCATGGTACTAAAATCGACAGAAAGTTGGCGGATTATATCGCTATGGGAATGAAAGAATGGGCATTGTCTAAAGGTGTTACCCATTACACACACTGGTTTCAACCGTTAACCGGTACAACGGCAGAAAAGCACGATGCTTTCTTCGAAACTTCTTATGACGGTTCTGATCCGGTTGAAAAATTCGGAGGAGGACAATTAGTACAACAAGAACCGGACGCCTCTTCTTTCCCGAACGGTGGTATCAGAAATACCTTTGAGGCTCGTGGGTACACTGCTTGGGATCCGACTTCTCCGGCTTTTATCTTCGGAACTACTTTATGTATTCCAACAGTATTTATTTCCTACACCGGTGAAGCTTTAGATTACAAAACACCTTTATTGCGTGCTTTGAATGCTGTGGATGAAGCAGCAACAGAAGTTTGTAAATATTTTGATAAAAACGTTAAAAAGGTTACCGCCACTTTAGGTTGGGAACAAGAATATTTTTTGGTAGACAGCGCTTTGGCTAATTCGAGACCCGATTTATTGTTAACCGGAAGAACTTTGTTAGGCCATACTTCTGCTAAAGGACAACAATTAGACGATCATTACTTCGGTTCTATTCCGTCACGCGCCTTAAACTACATGCGTGAATTGGAAGAAGAATGTATGCTGTTAGGTATACCGGTTAAAACCCGTCATAATGAAGTGGCACCAAACCAATTTGAGTTGGCTCCGATTTTCGAAGAAACCAACTTAGCGGTTGACCACAACTCTTTATTGATGGACGTAATGTCTAAAGTGGGCGAGCGTCACGATTTTAAAGTGTTATTCCACGAAAAACCGTTCAAAGGAGTAAACGGTTCAGGAAAACACAACAACTGGTCTTTGGCTACCGATACCGGAGTAAATTTATTGTCTCCGAGCAAAACACCTATGAGCAATTTGCAATTCTTGTCTTTCTTTATCAATACGATTAAAGCGGTTAATGAGTACGAAGAGTTATTAAGAGCTTCTATCGCTACTGCCAGTAACGATCACCGATTGGGCGCCAATGAAGCACCACCGGCAATTATCTCTGTTTTCATCGGAGAACAATTGACTAAAGTCTTGGCTGAATTGGAAGGCGTTTCTAAAGGTAAATTGTCTCCGGAAGAAAAAACGGATTTGAAATTGAACGTTGTAGGTAAAATTCCGGATGTCATGTTGGACAACACCGACAGAAACAGAACGTCACCATTTGCTTTCACCGGAAACAAATTTGAATTCCGCGCTGTAGGTTCTTCGGCTAACTGTGCCAATGCCATGACAACGTTGAATTCCATTGTAGCCAAACAATTAAAAGAATTTAAAAAAGAAGTTGATGCGCTTATCGACACTAAAGGCTTGAAAAAAGACGAAGCCATTTTCAATGTGTTAAGAGAATACATCAAACAAACTAAAAATATCTTATTCGAAGGCGACGGCTATAGCGATGCTTGGGAAAAAGAAGCTAAGAAAAGAGGTCTGAGCAACCACAAAACAACACCGGCTGCTTTGAAGGCTAAAGTGTCTAAAAAAGCCTTGGATTTGTTCCATGATTTGAGCGTAATGAACCACGTTGAAGTGGAAGCGCGTTACGAAATTGAATTGGAAGAATACACGAAAAAAATCCAAATCGAAGGTCGAGTGTTAGGCGATATTGCCCGCAATCACGTGATTCCGACAGCGATTCGTTACCAAAATACGTTAATCGAAAACGTACGCGGATTAAAAGAAATCTTCGGAAAAGAATTTGAGAAAATTGCCAAAGAGCAAATCTTCTTAATCAAAGAAATTTCCGCACACATCGAAGGCATCAACTCTAATGTAGAAGCCATGACCGAAGCGCGTAAAAAAGCCAATGCTTTAACTGATGCGCAAAAAATGGCCGAAGCTTACTGTGATAAAGTGAAACCATACTTTGAAATTATCAGAGAACATTGCGACAAATTAGAGTTGTTGGTAGACGACGAAGTTTGGACACTAACCAAATACAGAGAGTTATTGTTTACAAGATAAACCTAATCTCGCTTTCAAATTACACCCGACGTTTTAAAAAAATGTCGGGTGTTTTTATATAAAAAAATGCCGTAACTTCGTTATACTCTTAAATAACTTCACATGTTACGCCATTTTTTCACTGTTTCTTTATTGTTGTGTGTCGCAACCACTTTTGCCCAAGAGCAGGTAAGTTTGTATTTCGACAGTAATAAATTCGAACTGACTAAAAAAGAAGAAAATCGGCTTAACCAATGGCTATTGGCCAACAGCAACAACAAAATCGTGGCCATACACGGATTTACGGATGAAGACGGCACCAACGGATTCAACGATACTTTAGCCCAAAAAAGAGTCGATTTTATTTTTAGTAAAGTCAAAGACCAAATCCAAATTCGCCCTGATTTTAAAACCTTGAGTTTGGGTGAAAAATTCAAGCAATCAGCCAATAAAGCCGAAAACCGACGCGTTACCATCTTTTATATTTTAGAACAAGACCTTTCCAGAGAAGCAGAAATTCTCGGTTTGAAAAGTGAAACACCCGTTGTAGAAGAAGCCAAACCCGAAATAGAATATCCCGAAAAATTGGTTTTCGAAAATCCCAACGGTACCAAAACCGAATACAAGTTAGACCGCGAATTTATGAAGTTGATCGGCAATGCCAAATCCGGCGAAAAACTTAAAATAGATAACCTGAATTTTGTCATCAATACTTTTGCGATTGTGCCGGAATCTCGTGGCAAATTATACGAACTGTTGTTGGTGTTGCAAAACAATCCACAGTTAAAAATTGAAATCCAAGGCCATTTGTGTTGCATGCCGGTCGATCGAACCGATTTATCTACCC
>JBEBBH010000279.1:0-6362 GCA_041158485.1 Bacteroidota bacterium
GTTTGTTGCAACTGTATAATCTCCGGTTGCTGTTACAGAAATCGGGGCAGTACAAGTAGTAGTCCCCGGATTCCCTATAGTTAAAGTGCTGGATGCAACCCAACTACTGTAAACTCCATTACCACAATTTGTTCTAACGTAAAAGCGGTAAACGGCATTAGGGGCTAATCCTGGTACCGTGAACGGATTTGAGGTTACAGGAGTACCAATAGAGTTAGCAGTAGGAGCGGTAACTGAGGCTAATTGAACAATATACTCCCAAGCAGTAGCTGAGCCTACACCATTCATAGAAATTGTAGCATCACTAGTGCCATTTTGATTACCGGCTACACCTGTAACGCCAATGCTGGTTGGTGCAAAGCAAACCGTCTGATTCGAAGGTGGTGTAGTGCTACAAGTGATGCTAGCATTCCAACCTGCAGCATTTATTGAAGCATCTGAAGTAAATTGAAAAAGCAAACATTGTCCGGGTTCTGTAGTTGAAATGTCAGCAGGGATAGCTGTACCGGTAAAAGTATGTAGTAGCACACCGTTAACATATACTTTCAGAAAATCAAAATTGTTTTCTAAAGCAAAGCTAGTAAAAGTTACTGTCAGGTATTGGTCTGAAGTAGGAGGACAAACTTCATAAATTTGTGAAGCATTATTTGTGTAATTACCGTTTGAGCCTCCCGGATCTGAAAACGGCATGTCGCAAGTTAAAATGGTAGTACTTTGTGCAAATGATGAAATACTACTTAGTACAATAGTAAGAACTAAAAAAAGTAAAGTTTTTTTCATGAAATTGGTTGGTTTTGACAAATCAAATATAATTGATTTTTAATTACTTGAGAAAAAACTGTTGTTGTTTTTTAAAACAATTTGTCAATCCTTTATCTGATGGGGTTTGAGGGCTTTTTTTGTCAAAAGAGTACGCATGATATTTTTAAACAGTCATCAAAACTGCTTTCAAATTAATCTGATGAAGTCCATTTATGATTGCATTTAAATGTTTTAAATGACTCAAAACTAATTTCAAAGAAAGCTGCGCATAGCTGCCAAATAACTTTTACTACAATGTCATAAAAAAAGTGATCATATTTAAATATATGACCACTGTTTTTTGTTATAAATTTGAATTTAAAAATCAATTATCCTTTTCTTAACTTACTGTTTTTATAGCCGTACAAGAAATATACAACCAGTCCGATGACCAACCAAATGCCAAACCATTGCCAGTTGGATACCGCCATTCCGGTTAATAAATAGCAACAAGAGATTAGTCCAAGTAGCGGAATTAAGGATAAGTTTTTTAAGAAAGCCAACACAGCCATCACCACACACAAAATGATAAATACTACCATAGGTGCATTATTGGCGAAAAAGTGCTCGGAATAGGTAAACGTATCCGGGAAAAAGGTTGGCAAAAAGTATTGTACCGCACCAAAAGCCACCAAACAAATCAAAGGGAAAATGTATTTCGAATTGATGTACGGGATTCGGAATTTGCCTTTGGTAGCACGTTCGGCCAATTCGGCTTCGCTTTGCGGAGATAACATCAATACGCCGCCACAAACCAATACAAAAGCAAACAAAGTTCCGATGCTGGTAAAATCGAGTACAAAGTTTTCATCGGTAAAGAAAATCGGAATTCCCACAACCAAACCGGTCACTATAGTAGCAAATCCGGGCGTTTTGTGTTTCGGATGGATTTCGGCAAATTTCTTTGGCATCAAGCCATCACGACTCATCGTCATCCAAATTCTCGGTTGTCCCATTTGGAACACTAACATTACGCTGGTCATAGCCACTACAGCCGCAATCGAAACAATAAACAACATCCATTTCACACCTTTCAAGGCAAAAATTTCAGCCAACGGATCACTCACACCTAATAAATCGTATTTCACCATACCGGTTAATACTAAGGCTAGAATGATGTAGATGACAGTGCAAATCACCAACGAATAAATCATCCCTCGCGGTAAATCGCGTTGCGGATTCTGACTTTCTTCCGCTAAAGTAGATACGGCATCAAATCCTATGTAAGCAAAGAAAACCGCAGAAACTCCTGCCATCACGCCGCCAAATCCGTTTGGCATAAACGGCGTCCAATTGTCAATGTCAACATACATGGCTCCAACAATAATCACTAAAACAATAATGGCCAATTTGATGTACACCATCGCATTGCTGAAGTTTTTAGATTCTTTGGTGCCTTTATAAACTAAGAACGTAATCAGTACATTAATCACTACCGCCGGTAAATCGAAAATAATGCGAAGATTTCCTATCATTGGTGCATTTTTCCAGGCCACTATACCTTCATGAGTAAGCGGTAACGGTTTTTCAGATAAGATAGCATCTTGAGCCGATTTGTAATTAATAGTCAGCCATTCCGGTAAATGCAAATGAAAACTTTCGAGTAAATTGGTAAAATAGCCACTCCAAGAAAAGGCTATGTAAATGTTTCCGATGGAATATTCCATAAGCAAAGCCCAGCCAATAATCCATGCGAACAATTCGCCAAACGACACATAAGCATAGGTATAAGCACTACCTGAAACCGGTACGCGTGAGGCAAATTCGGCATAACACATCGCCGTAAATCCGCAAGCAATGGCGCAAATGATGTACAAAAACACCACGCCCGGACCGCCCGAAAAACAGGCATTGCCAATAGCACTGAAAGTTCCGCCACCAATAATGGCTGCTATACCGAAAAACGTTAAGTCTTTTACCGTAAGTACTTTATTTAAACCCGAATGTTCTCCGTCGCCGCCTTCTTTAAGAATTATGGAAGTCGATTTTTTTCGGAACAAATTGGATAATGACATGGTTGGATAGTGTTATGTTAAGCAAAAAACAAATATAAGATAAGATAACAAAAATCATGTTTTTAATCTCATTTTTTAAATAAGTTTGACCTCAAATTAGCCGTAGCCCAACAAACTATGGTTGTATAAGCAAATACAATGCAATAGTATTTTTTTATGAAGTAGTAACAGAGTACTTTTGCGCCACAAAAAAAATAACTTTTTAAACCATACAAATTATGTCACTAGTAGGTAAAAAATTCCCCAACATTACTGTAGATGCTATCTCTTATATGGGAGATAACTTGAGAATCAATGTGCTTGAAGAAGCGACTAAAAACAACAAAAAAGTGCTATTGTTTTGGTATCCGAAAGACTTTACTTTCGTTTGTCCGACAGAATTACACGCTTTCCAAACTGCTTTAACTGAGTTTGAAAAAAGAAATACCATCGTAATCGGTGCTTCTTGTGATACTAACGAAGTACACTTTGCTTGGTTGAATACCGCTAAAAACAACGGTGGAATCGAAGGTGTAACTTATCCTTTATTAGCTGATACTACTCGTAACTTATCCGCTGCTTTAGATATTTTAGATGCGGAATGGGTTTATGATGCTGAGTTAAACGACGAAATTTTAGAAGGTTCTAACGTAACTTTCAGAGCAACATACTTAATTGACGAAACCGGAAAAATTTTCCACGAAAGCGTTAACGACATGCCGTTAGGAAGAAACGTAAACGAGTATTTGCGTTTAATTGATGCTTACACGCACGTTCAAACCAAAGGTGAAGTATGTCCAGCCAACTGGGAAGAAGGTAAAGAAGCTATGTCTGCTGACCGTTTGAGTACTGCGGCTTACTTAAGTCAAAACTAATTATCAATATCAATATCAATAACAATAACAATGGCAATGTTCAATTTTAATGATTGGGTATTGACATTGTTATTGACATTGCAATTCTAAAGCTATGTTAATCGAATTAAACGAAGATACGTTACAAAATTTAGTAGATACAAACGAGAAAGTGGTAGTGCAATATTCTGCTTCTTGGTGTGGCAATTGTCGCATTATGAAACCGAAATTCAAAGTAATGGCTTCACAACATGAAGGAATGACTTTTGTTTTGGTAGATGCTGAGAATGCTCCTGAATCCAGAAAATTAGCCAATGTATCCAACTTGCCCACTTTTGCGACTTTCGTAAACGGAAAATTGGTCAACCAAACGCAAACCAACAAAGCTGAAGTTTTGGCCGAATTGGTAAACGAAATTGTATAACAATCTGAAACATGAAACTACCCGTAATCAAACATTTGACGCAATTTATTGAAGAGAATGATCAAGATTATATCATTGAAACCATAGAAGTATTGGAAGCCTTAACCGAAGTTCCTTCTTTAAAAGATGAAGAATTAGACGTGCTGGGCGAATTGATTTCCAATATGTATGGCGCGCTTGAAGTCCATAAAATGGTTAAAGAAGGCAAAGACAAAAAAGAAGCCTTAAACGATTTTATGCAGCGCGTGTTAGGTTCCATAGATAAATAAAAAAACGTCCCGATTTTTCGGGACGTTTTTTTTAAGGTGTAAAAACCGATTTGTAATTGTGCCAATAGCGCCAAATTAAAAACAGATTACCCAAGAAAAGCAATGCAGCTATGGGTAAAGTTTCAGGCGACATAAAATAGTTAATCAACAGTATGTTTATAGTTACCGGTAAAATCACAATGTTGGCCAAGGTCACATATTTTCCGGTCACATACGATAGACCACACAATAATTCCACTGCCTTAGCTAACGGAATCAGATAAACAGAAGCGACTAATCCGGCATTAAAAGCCTTAAAATTTCCTGTGGCTTCGGTTTCAGGCATTAATTTCAAAAAGAAACTGATGGAGGCAAACAGTAAAAAGAGTCCGATTAAAATTCGGATAATAGTTGTTGCTAGTTTCATAGTTTTAAAGTTATAAGTTGTTCTACCAAAGTTACTAAAAAAAATAACAGTCGTTTATTTGTGTTTAATTATTTCAATAACAGTGAGTTGAGTGGTTTATGTTTTCTGTCTTAAAAACATCTTTTTTATTGTATTTTTGACTTTCAAAATCCACTGCATTGAGAACTGTAATCCGAAAAGAAATCAACGATACCGACCGGTTCAAAAACCAATTATTGTATTGGGCACAAGTTTTTCGTGAAGTTGTTTTTTTAGATAGTAATCATTATAACCAACGCTATTCGAGTTACGATTGCGTGCTGGCAGTAGATGCATTTACATCTGTTAAAACTGATTTTAATAATGCTTTCGACGATTTGAAGCAGTACCAACAGCAAACCAAAGACTGGTTGTTCGGCTATTTGTCTTACGATTTAAAAAACGACATAGAAGACTTGCAATCCAATAATTTCGATGGCTTGGACTTTCCCGATTTGTTTTTCTTTCAACCCAAAAAGTTGTTTTTATTGAAAGACAATTTGTTGGAGATTCAGTATTTGCGATTGTGCGACGATGAAATAGAATCCGATTTTGAAGATATAGTTACTTACCAACAACCGACAACCGACAACAATGTCACCCTGAGCGCAGTCGAAGGGCAACAACCTACAATCCAACAACGCATTTCTCAAGAAAGTTATTTGATCAAAGTCAATGAAATGCTTTCCCATATTCACCGCGGCGATATTTACGAAGCCAATTTTTGCATGGAGTTTTATGCTGAAAACACTCATATAGCACCCGTGGACATTTACCGAAAGTTAAATGCCATTTCTCGTCCGCCGTTTGCGACCTATTTCAAAAATAACCATCAGTATTTGCTGTGTGCTTCGCCTGAACGCTATCTCCGGAAAGAAGGCAACAAAGTCATTTCTCAACCGATAAAAGGAACCGCCAAACGCCATCCGGACAAAGCCTTAGATGAACAATCCAAAACCGAATTGTCTCAAAATCCCAAAGAACGCTCGGAAAATGTGATGATCGTCGATTTGGTTCGCAACGATTTATCGCATACCGCTACCAAAGGTTCCGTAATCGTCGAAGAGTTGTGCGAAATTTATTCTTTCGACCAAGTACATCAGATGATTTCTACTATAGTTTCAGTAGTGGAAGATGCTACTTCGCCCATCGAAATTTTAAAAACCACTTTTCCTATGGGCAGCATGACCGGAGCGCCCAAAATTTCTGCTATGAAAATCATCGAAGATTTAGAAGAAACCAAACGCGGCTTATACAGCGGTGCCGTTGGTTATTTTACGCCCAACAACGACTTCGATTTTAATGTGGTTATCCGAAGTATTTTATACAATGCACAAAACGAGTATTTGTCTTTTTCAGTTGGAAGCGCCATCACTTCGCAAGCTGTTCCGGAACAGGAATACGAAGAATGTTTGTTGAAAGCCAAAGCTATGTTCGAGGTTTTGAGTTAAATTATCTACTTTTGAATATGCTGTCAAAATTCCAAAACCACCTCAATACAAATCTTCCTTTTCTTAAGGGAAAGAAGTTGTTATTGGCAACCAGTGGTGGCATCGACAGTATGGTTTTACTTCATTTGTGCAGCCAATCTAAGTT